>JBOGJF010000610.1:0-3008 GCA_050747785.1 Vicinamibacteria bacterium | reverse complement strand
GGACTGGAGTGCGCCAGGTCGACCAGCAACCCTTCTCGATTCATGGCCTGGATAAGCACTCGCCCCAGGTCGCTGAGGCCAACGTTCGACCCGCCCGCGCTTCCTCCATATGCGTTATCGCCAAGGTGCACGGGTGCGATGAACAGGATCCCTTCTCGGGCAACGGTCTCGACCCGCGAGAGATCGGTTCCGATAGCGTGGGCCCCTTCGATCCCGTGAAAGACCGAAAGGATACCTTGGTCGTGGTTTTCCCGGACCTCGGCGGCGGTGCGGGCGATCCGCACCCGACCGCCCGAGCGCTCGACCCAACGGGTCATCGACTGGAGCTGGTAACGAAGTCTCTCCCAGGGCGAGAACCAGGTGGCGGGGGGCCAGAGGTCGTGGAACGCCTTGAACCCAGCCACGCCGAAGAATTGCGTGGGCAGCGTAAAGGCCGCAGCATCCAGTCCACCTTCCCGCATACGCGGAAAGTCGACGTGCCCTCCCGGTCCCTTCCGAGAGAGATCGCGCGGCCAGAGAAGCGAGTCGACGTGGAGGTCGACGACGATCGCGTCGTGGTGGATGCGAAGGGCGTCCGGCCCGGGCTCGGCGGCAGGAGGTGGGTAGTGGGGGGTAGGCTCGAGATCGAGAACGAAGAAGACACCCACGGTCAAGGGGAGGACAACCAGAGCGTACCGCGATGCCTTGCGCATGTCCGGCGGACGAGAGTGCCGCTCTAAGGGAAACTAGCCGCCGCGCGTGTGCATCTCGAGGTGGGGGTCCCGGCGTAGACCTTCCGCATCGATCAGCGCCGTTCGTGGACTGCTGAGGAGTCTTTCCTCGGCCCCTCGGTCGTCGCGATCCATCCACGACGCTCGAAGCAAGCGTTCGATCTCAGCGTCCGAGGCTCCTTCCCGCAAAGGATGACGCAGGTCGATACCCCGTTGAGCGTAGAGACAGAGGTACCAGTGGCCATCTGCGGTCAGGCGGCTTCGGTCACAGCTGCGGCAAAAAGGACGAGTGGTCGAGGCAATGATGCCGAACACGGTTCCGTCGGGCAGGGTATGCCGCTCTGCCGGCGCGCTGCTCTCCTCGACGAAGGGGCGGATACGTCCGTAGCGCTTCTCCAGAGTGGATAGAATCTCGGTGCGCGGGAAGACTTGTTCCATCGACCACCGTGTCGCCCCTCCGACATCCATGTATTCGATGAAACGGACCTCGGCCTTCGTTTCCTTTCCGAGCTCGATCAGATCGGAGAGCTCGTCCTCGTTGAGCCCACGCATGACGACGGCGTCGATTTTGAGGCCTTGAAAGCCGGCGCCGGAGGCTGCCCGTAGGCCGGCCAGAACGCTGGGCAACTCGTCTCTCTGGGTCAAGCTTCGGAATCGTTCCGACCGCAACGTATCCAAGCTCACGGTGATCCGGTGGAGGCCGGCCCGTTGCAGAGGCGCCGCGAGCTCGGCAAGCCGCACCCCGTTCGTCGTCATGGCGAGATCCTTGATGTCGGGATTCTTGGCGAGCAGCCGGACGAGGGCCGGGAGGTTTTTTCGAAGTAAGGGCTCACCGCCCGTGAGCCGAGCCTTGTCGACTCCGAGGCCGGTAAAAATCCTCGTCAGACGATCGATTTCCTCGAACGACAACAAGTCCTTTTGGGGTAGCCAGACATAGTTCGCTTCCGGCATGCAGTACTGGCAGCGTAGGTTGCATCGGTCGGTGACGGAGAGTCGCAGATTGCGCAACGGCCGGCCGAGAACATCGCCGAGAGGAACCCGTTCTTGCTTCATCACGCGCGCCAGTTTAGGCGGGAGGTGAAGGTGGGTCAAATCCGTGACCACTAGGCAAAAGGCCCGAATGAAGAAAGGAACAGCGGGAAACGGAAGCGAGCCCCGTGAAAAATTTCTCTTCCGTTCCCCGCTGTAGGGATCCCACTCCCCGTCAGGGGTTCTGCAGCTATCGTGCCACCGCAGGGCGCCGAGCCCGAGTCCCGCGGTAGCTGGGTTTTCCGGATTCTAGCTCCGGCTCGAGCGGGCGACTGTCCTAAGAATGGCACACCGGCTGTCCCCCAAGAGACATCGGACCGGCCCCGTACATGCGATGGAACAAGATTGAGCTTAGAACTACGCGCGGGGCTTGGCGTTCCTTATGGCCCAGGGCTTCAGAATCGCGTAAACGGCTTCGCACATGGGAGCGTTGATGCCGTGCTTGCGCGCCAGTCGGACGGCCGTGCCGTGAAGGGCCTCGAGCTCCATGGGCTTTCCCTGTGTCATGTCGTAGTGGAGGGAGGAGTAGATACCTGGGTCCATCATCATGGCGAGGGCGACCGTCTTGTCCACGGTGTCGGATGGCAGTGTGACGCCCTCCGCGGCGGCCACGGCCATGACCTCACGCACGATGTTCTTCGCCATCTCCAGCGCCTCGCGGCTCGCTCGGATCTCGCCCAAGGGGAGGCGGACGGTGGCGGTCATTCCGGCGAGCGCACAGATGAAACCGAATTTGTTCCAGAGGACGGAGCGAATGTCAGAAGATACCTCGGCGTCGATCTGCGCCTCTTTACACAGGGAGAGGAAGCGCTCCGTGCGGTCCGATCGGGATCCGTCCATTTCGCCGAATACGATGCGGGCGAGTGGGCCGACATGCTCGATCGTTCCGGGCTCGGAGATCGTCGACATGATGAACGCGACGCCTCCCACGACTCGCCGAGGGCCCAGGACGCGAGCCAGTTTCTCCTCGTTGTCGACGCCGTTCTGCAGAGAGATGACCGTGGTTCCCGCGTGCAGGAGGGGTCTCATCTGGACCGCCACCGACTCCGTTTCCAGGGACTTGACGCAGACGAGTACGTAGTCGGCTGGGCCGATGTCTTCGATTCGATCGGTGGCCGGAAGGCGAAGCTCCAGATTGCCGTTGGCGCTTCGGACACGAAGGCCCCGCTCGAGCAAGGCGCGAAGATGTGCGCCGCGAGCAAGGAGGTGAACGTCCGCCCCGGCTTGCGCCAGGCGTCCGCCGAAGTACGCCCCGACTCCACCCGCTCC
>JBOGJF010000609.1:0-6038 GCA_050747785.1 Vicinamibacteria bacterium | reverse complement strand
GAGTTCAGGTGAGCGATGCGATCGGCAACAGCTCTCGGTTCTCCTACGACGCCCGGGGGCGACTCCAGAAGGTGACGCGGGGGGACGGAAGCTTCATCGAGTTCACATACGACGCAGCCGGCCGACGCGCTTCCGTCTCGGACGCGCTGGGCGGAAAGACGAGCTACCTCTACGACGGCACGGGACGGCTCGAGCGCATCGTGGATCCCCTGAACGGAGTGATCACTCTCGGCTACGACTCGATGTCGAACGTGACCTCGTTCACCGACCCGCTCGGCCGCATCACGCGCTTCGAGCACGATGCGTTTCGACGGGTCACGCGGATAACCTATCCCGACGACGCCTTCGAGACCTTTGTCTACGATGAGGCGGGCCATCTGGAGAGTCTGACCGATCGCAAGGGTACGCTCATCACGTTTGTTTCCGATCCGCTGGGGCGGGTCCTGAGTGAGACCTATTCGGACGGAACGCCGTCGGTGAGCTACGCCTACGATGCCGTGGGACGGCTTACGCGCGCGGAGAACGACGCCGACACCTTGGCCTGGACCTACGACTTCGCGGGGCAGCTTCTAGGTGAAACCAGCGCGAGAAACCAATCCTCGGCGGACTACTCCTACGATTTGCTCGGAAACCGATTATCGCTCAGCCTCGACGGCGGGCTTGTCGCGAGCTACGAATACGACGCGCCCTCGATACTGCGCCGCATCACCCACGGAGCGAACGTCGTCCAGTTCGATCACGACGACGGCTATCGGCGCGCACAATTGAGCTTTCCGAACGGCGTCACGACGACGTACGGTTACGACCGGGCGTCTCGCCTCGCCCAGATCGCCGCGGCCTCGAGCACCGACACCATCTTCTCGGCGGACTATGTCTACGACCTGGCGGGACGAGTGACCGAAAAGAGCACCGATGAGCTCACCGAGGCTTATTCCTACGACGCGGCCCACCGTTTGAGCACGGTCGACCGCACCGGTGAGGACCTCGGTCATTGGGCCTACGCCTTCGACGCTGCCGGCAATCGTACGAGCGCCATGGCCGACCGGAATGTAACGACGTCCGCCTACAACGCCCGCAACGAGCTCGAGCGCCAGGATCCGGGTGGGCCGCTCTTGATCCGAGGCGTGCTGGACGAGCCGGGAACGGTCGAGGTGAACGGCGAGCCGGCCGCGCCCCTGGCGGGGAACCGCTTCGAGGCCACGGCGAACGTCCCGGGGGGAACGAGCACGGTAGCGGTCTCCGCCACCGATGGAAGCGGAAACATTCGGTCCCATACCTACGAGGTCGACGTGGACGGCTCGAGGGCGGACTTTCAGTACGACGCGAACGGCAATCTCATCGAGAAAGTCGAGGGCACCGCCACCTGGCACTACGAGTGGAACGCGGAGAACCAGCTCACCCGAGTCCTTCGAGACGGCGTCGAAGTGGCCCGATTCGCCTACGACCCACTCGGCCGACGCGTGCAGAAGACGACGGCGCTTGCTAGCATGGCTTATACGTACGACGACACGAGGATTCTGCGGGAAACAGCACTTCCCGGGGAGACGATTCGATACGTTCATGGACCGGAGATCGACGAGCCTCTCGCCGCGGATCGAGAAGGCGAGCTGACGTTTTTCCACCTCGATGCGCTGGGAAGCGTGGTGGGCACGACCAACGCCGACGGCGAGCGGACGTCGTCGCTAAGATACGACCCGT
This sequence comes from Vicinamibacteria bacterium, assembly GCA_050747785.1. Classification (GTDB taxonomy): domain Bacteria; phylum Acidobacteriota; class Vicinamibacteria; order Marinacidobacterales; family DATDRI01; genus CBDANW01. Next base: position 4,340 of record JBOGJF010000609.1, on the reverse strand, counting down.
TCGGCAATCCGGAACAGGCAATCCCGAGCGGTTTCGCGTACACCGGCCGCGAGTGGGACGCGGAAACCGGGCTTTACTATTACCGAGCCCGGTACTACGACCCCGGAACCGGAAGGTTCATCAGCGAGGATCCCATGGGGTTCGTCGACGGCCCCAACCTGTACGCCTACGTTGCGGGTGACCCGATAAACCGGCGGGACCCCTCGGGGACGTCCTGGATCCACGTCGGATTGAAGGCGGTGGAGGTGTTGGCCGGCTTGCATCATGCCTACGAAGGTGCAAAGTGTTTCCATGAACAGCGCAAATGCGAGGAGACGCGAAGCAAACTCTGTCAATGCAACCATGACCTCGGTGCACGTGCAAGAGCAGATTGTGTGAGCCAAGAGATAGCGAAGTGCAGCAACGACGGCCACTCTTGCTATGGAGGGCTTGCCGCCCAGGCGCTGGGTTCCGAGATAGGCTTTGGTATTCTGTCCAAGTTCTTCAAATAGAGTGTCGCTTCCCCTGCTTCGGGGACCTCGCCGCTGAGATCATCAACCGAAGGGGGGGCACGGTTTCAGCAGGCCAACCCCCAGCTGATGGCGCCGCGCCGATGGCGCTTCGTCTTCTCCCCACCATACTCCCGTTCCGCGAAGTACCCTTACACAGTAACTGGATATTCTCCACGCTATGATCCCCACCTCGGCCAAAAGAGTCTGTATGATGGAACTCGAGCTGGTCGCGTTTGCCGCACCGACGACCGTCGACAGCCACGAAAGCGCATTGGTTCCCATCGCGATCCCGGACAGCGCGTCTGACTGGCGCAGGAATGTAGCGTGACGAAGGCGCCGTGCTCGTCTCCTTGAGGGACTTTCTCGGAGTATTGGTCTTCCCAAACCGCTTGGCTTCAAGCCTTTCCAGCTTCTCAGTCACGGCCGCTTCGATGATCGCGGCCAAGTCCCCGTCCGGTACCGAAGATTGCATCAGAACCTTGAGCCTATTCAGCTTCTCATACAGCCCAGCGCTGGCCGTGAATTGCACCTTGTAGCGAGCCGGAGCTAGGGGCTCGATAGCGGGCCGCTTGGCAGGTGCTACGGAACGCGCGGGCCCCGGAGTTTGTAGATAGGTGACTACTCGGTCTGGACCGAGCTGGCTCGCATCGTTGAGCGCAGTTGCCAAACTTAGCTTGGTCAGATGCCGGTGCGGACCGACTTCGATCGCCACAGCAGGCGACGCTTGCGCTCCCCGGTCCGGCAGCTTGCGCACCTTCGTCGGAACATCTGGTTTCGGAGAGACCTCGGCAACCAGCTCCTCGATTTCCCGCTTGGATTTCCCAGCGGCCCGGGCCAGCAACGTCTCTCGGTTGGCTTCAGTGAGGCACGGCGCGAGCTTGGCGATACCGCTCAAGTGTAGCCGCCCTTGGGCCAGCATCTCGAGCAGTAATGGATGCTCCCGCGATGCCCGGGCCACATTGATTCGCAGATAGGCCTCGTGCTCCGAGAGGTGCAGCACCTCGGTGCAATAGGCGAACATCGAGGGGGCAGCTTCCCGGGCATAGAGTCGTCTTGCATCCACTTCACCAATGTGCGCGACCAGTTGCGACTCGACGCAGCGAGAGCTCTGAAGCAGCTCCGATAGACGACGAAGCAATTCGTCGTCAGACATCTTCGAGAACGATTGGGATGTCAGCTCGTGTTTCATGATTCCATAATACGCACCACTCTTCTCACTTCTTGAGTGACCCAGCGTTGAACGATCAACAAGCAGGATGACTTTGAAGTATCAAGCTTAGTTCCAACGCAACCAGCGGGATCCTAGAACGCTACAGGGGCAATCTGGATCGAATCAGCGAGCGTTTCCAAAATGTCTCACTGAAGTTGTCAAGAGAAAATTGAAAATTTCTTTCTGGGCTAGCGGTCAGGACGGGTCCGGATACGAGGTCACTGCGAAGTGCGCTCGAGCACGAGGTCCTTTCGGTCGCCTCTTGTGCCGCCGTCATCGACGAGGTCTTCTCCGAAGCTCCACAATCGGTATCCTTGACCCTGGGTCAACGCCTCGTACTGGATCGAGTGCGGCCAGGCGAAAGGATCCTCGGGCAGCTCGATCTCGGAGCCGTCGGGTGGGTACGATCCTGTCTTCGACTTCAGAATCTCCAGGCGTGCTGCAGCAAGTAGCAGCCTGATCATCGAGGCGTCTTTTGGCGCTCCAACTCGGTCCGGACCGAGTTGACGTTGAGTGAGATTCTCATAACAATAGTTCCCTTGCCCTCTCAACCGGCCTAGCCAGCACCGCACGCTTCCCTACCTCGACGATCGGACGCTGGATGAGCTCCGAGTGAGCCACCATGGCATCGAGGATCTGGTCATCGGTCACCGCCGGATCCGAAAGCCCGAGCTCCCGATAGGCCGCCTCTTTCGTTCGAAGTAGATCGCGAGGCTTGATCCCGATCTTGCGGACGAGCTCCGCAAGCTTCGCTTTCGGAATCGGATTGACGGTGTAGTCGAGCTCCTCATAATCCACGCCGCTCTCCCGGAGCAGCCGCATCAAGTCGCGACAGGTGCTTCAGGTCGGTTTTTCGTAGACAACGATTTGTTTCACGATCCTCCTCCCGGCAAGAACCTTCCGGCAAACCCCGCCCCACTCACGCCCACCCTCCCCGGCATAATCTCCTGTGCGATGGCGACCATGCGGTCGCGATAGCCGATCCCCACCGAATCAGGCTCAATCTCGGCCATGGCGCGGGGAAGGTGTGTTGCTAGAGTGCGGGAGCCATCCGGAGTCCCATCACCCTCGATGAAGTGGTCGATCACGACGCCGTCCGCGACCGACGCGATTCTTTCGAAGAATCGACGAGGATCAGAAATCGGCAACAGAGGCGACACGGTGATGAAGACGCGCAGGCCCAGATCATGAAGCGTGGCGGCCGCCTCGAAGCGCTTCTCCACCGAGCTGGCCGGCGCAGGTTGTCCCGGCAACGTGTCCCGATCGCTCTCGATGGAAATGTGAAACCTGAGATCGCATCGCTTCGCGAGCTCAGGGTAAAGATCGGAATAGGTCGTCACCAGATGGGTGTGAGTCTGGAGAATGATCTTGTCAGGAGACAGGTCGTGCATCGCCTCGAGAAGGCCTCGGGTGGTGCCGAACGTTCTTTCTTGCGGTACGAAGGGATCGGTGGAGCTCGAGAAGAAGATGCTGAAGCCGCCCCGGGCACGCCGTGCCCACTTGCGCTCAGCTTCATACTGGCGCCGATAAGCCGCGGCGGCATTGGTTCTCACTTCCAGGAAGCTGCCCCACGATTCCCCGCGTGTCAGCCAGCGGTTGTGCCGCACGTAGCAGCCGACGCCGCACAAGGTGTTCCCATAGGTACAGCCCCGATAGGGCTGCAGGGAATGGGACGTGACGTTTTTGAGGTAGCCCGACGTGCGAGTCAGGATGCTGCGCACCTCGGTCTCGGTGATGCGCACTTTTATTCCGAGGACTCGGTCTCCTCCGTGCCTTCCGAGGATTCCCCGCGCTCTTCGTCGCGCAGAGCGTCCTGGTAGATCGCGAGCTCGCCGCCGTAGAAGGCCAATCGAAGCGTCAGCTTGGCGACCAGATACGCCTGGCCGATGAGGAAAGCCAGGGCGACGCCGGTGGTCGTCGATTGTGCGGCACCCGGTGCGACGAAGGCATAGATACCGAGGAGAAGCGCTCCCATGATGCCGAGCGCATAGTAGAACCCAAGTGTCTTGCGGGGATTGGATAGGACGAACCTCATACCGCGCAAGGCTGCGAGTAACATGCTGCGGCGATCCTCGACGAACGTCGCAATCTTGGCGTAGTCGAAGGCCGCATTCACCAGGGTCAAGAGGAACACGACGAGCGCTGTTCCCAGCAACACGTAGATCAGCACGGTGCGCTCGACGGTGACGTCCCGCGTCCAATCCCCCATTCTCTCGAACAGCCACCTGGCAAGCTCGTAGACGAGGTAGTAGAGGACCCCCGCCAGAACGGCCAGGCGCAGGAAGCGAAAGAAGAATCGCCCACCCGCCGAAAAGAACCGGCTGAGACCGAAGAAGCCCGGATGGGAAAAGCGATCCAGAATGCCACCCACGAAGAGCGCCCAGAGCACGGCGTAGAGTACTCCGAGGGCGACCACACCCGGGAACAGATCGAACAAACCGCCGAAGAGCCAGTTCTCGATGTTATTGTAGAAAGCTCCCGCGCCGACCATGGTGGGAGTAAATGTCGCATCGAGCCCCTCGGCGTCACGCTGGAACTCGCCGTACCAGTCCATGTCGAATCCCGCGGTCAGAGCTTCGTCTACCCGGCTCGCGCCGATGGACGACTCGAGCGAGGCCGACATCAAGAACGCCGCGGGA
>JBOGJF010000608.1:0-4107 GCA_050747785.1 Vicinamibacteria bacterium | reverse complement strand
GCATGGGGACGAGACCGAGCAGAGCGTCGAGATAGAAACGACTGAGCCCGCCGACATGATTGCGAACGCGAAGCTCCCGCTCCACCAACAACGGCTGCGCCAACAGTGGAACTCCCATCGCGAGCGCCCCGGCGAGTAGGGCGAGGGGGGCGCTCGCCGGAGCAAGCCAGCCGATGGCGGCCACGGTCAGCCACAGCTCGAAGTAGTATCGGACCACGAGTGAGCCAAGCGGTGGCAGCGTTCTCAAGTGGTGAATGCTGTGGTTCCGCTCCGCCATGTCCGACGTGAGACGGCTGTGAAAGTATCGGTCGCCGAGGAGCGGGATCTTCGTTTGAAACGCAGTACGGAGTCGCAGCTCCAGTCGCCGACCGAACCGAAGCTCGCTCACGGCAATCGGAATCTCGAGGAGGACCAAGAAAGAGGCGAAGACGACCACCGCGGCCAGAGCTCCGACTCGCTGACCCGCGACGTCCAGCCCCGGGGCCAGGTCGAGAAGCGCCCGATACAAGAGCGCTTCGATGAGCAGGCCCGCCGCCGCAAAAAAGAGCCCGGCAAGAAGCGACAACGGCGCGAGGAGGCCGTCGGCTCGCAGGAGCTCGAGAAGATTGCGTCCGGGATTAGGTCGAGGCTCTTCGCGCACCGCTCGAAGCTCCGGTGACAACTTCGGCCCCACCGGCGCATCCTTGCCTTCGGCATGTTTCTGTTCGCGAACACGGACGAGCACCGCTCCCTTCGCGATGACTTGCTCCTCGCCCGTAGCGATGGTTTCCGACGTGCCGACGAGGTCGGGATCGGCACCGTCGCCGGTTGGCCAAACCGACCAGTAGACTCTTGGAATCCAGTCGACGGTGCCGGTGCTCGCGGAACGCTCGACCAAGCGGCGAAGAACCTCCATGGCTTCCGTACCCTTCGCGAAACCTCCCGAGCGGACCATGGCGTCGGTGGCACGAGTTGCTGCATCGAGCGTTGCCAGAGCGCGCCAGCCGGGCTCGCGTGACGCGCGGTCGATCCATAGGGCGGCTTCATCGTGCTCCACACCAATCTCCTCCAGCCGACTGAGAAACGAGGCGCGAGCCTCGTCCGTTTCCGCCCATTCCCGCCAGGCCGAAGCAGGAACCCTCATGGAGTGCGCGTACAACTCATGCTGCAGACGGGATCGGGAGACCCATCTTCTTCCGAAGCCCGGATCCATCAGTTGCACGAGCGGGCCGTGACAGCTCCAGATCACGACGAAATGAGTATTCCCGCTCGGGAGGATCACGACGGCGAGTGCGGGGAGCGCGTTGGCGGCAGGCAACAACACGTGATCCACCGGGATCAGAATCTGTTCCGCGTCCAACCCGAGTTGCATGGCGACCTCTTCGAGCGTGTCGACCGACGTGCCGTCCACGTCGGTCTGGCAGGCTTCCCGCAACCGGCCATAGCTTGCAGAGATGCCGAAGCCTTCGAGTAAAGACGTGAGGGCGGCGGGTCCGCAGTCCATTCCCGAAGACTGCACGACCTCGGGGACGAAGAAGCGGTGAGCGGTGGCGAGGTCCTTCAAAGGAAGAAGCTCATCGCGAAGCGCGGTCTTCACTTGCCGGACGGGACGAGGCGCGGCCGATGCTGCGGAGGACGAGATTCGCGGGTGAGACTTTCTCGACCTCGATCTCGAGCGTGCCGGTCAGACCGTGCTGGAGGGAAACCGGAAAGTCCGGTGCTTCTTCCACGTCGAGCTCGACCCGAATCTTGCCGTTCTCGGTTTCGGTCGCGACTCGCGCGACGGTCGCGCGCACCGTTCGGTATTGGACCCAAGGAACGCCTTCCAGGCGAAACCGCCCGCGCTGGTCCGGTCGAACGCGCCCCAGAGCCTCGGGGGGCGCGAACTCGGCGACGATGATGACCCGACCGGAAACCGGATGGGCTCCTCGACCGACCTCGAGCCTTGCCGCATCGCTCACCGCGTACAAAGACACTTCCGCGAAAAAGAACCAGGCCAGCCAACCGAACAAAAGGAGGGCGCCCACGAGCAGAAGGACGAGCGTGCTATGGAAGCCGTCGAGCTCCAACGAGCGCATCGACCGCGCAAAGGGTATGGGCATCCGTTGTGCTTTCTTTCTGCGAAGGGGAATTGTCGCTAATCGGCCAACGACTTTGCAAGGGGCGTCAACGAGCTGTTTTAGTAAGAGCCCGTTCATAGACGCCCAACGGGAAGCAATCGGCGCATTGCCCCGGTTGCTCAGCACGGATATGATCCCAGCGTAGGAAGACACATGGGAAGGCGCACGATCCGCTGGGCGTGGAGGTTGTTTCTGGTCGTCTTCGTCGCGCTCGTCGGATTGGGCGGATATTCCCTCGATCGCATCGCGCTTTCCTATCTCACCGGACAGCGCCGCGTGCCGGGCCGTGATTTTTCCGGCGCGCCGATCCGTATGGACGGACCCGTGCCCGGGTTTGCCTTCCTGGGGGAACTGGCGCCTTCGGCGCAACCGCCGGGAGCTCGCGTCGTGCGGCCTCGGGAAGCCGGTCGGGAGATCGGACTACGTCCCGGCGACGCCATCACCGAGGTCGATGGGAAGACGTTCCATGATGGCAACGAGCTTCACCGATACTTACTCTCCGATCACACCGCCGGGGATCGCGTCACGCTGACCGTGGAGCGGGAAGGCGAGCCCGCCCGAGAGCTGCTGCTTGTTCTCGAGCCCTTCCTGAGGAGCCCCGCGGACTTGGGACTTCCTTACATGGATGTCGAGATTCGCTCGACGAGCGGCTTCACGCTCCGCGGCTGGTTCATCCCGCCTCCGGAAGGGAGCGACGGCCGAAGCGGCGTGTTCGTCCACGGCGCCAAGTCCTCCCGATTCCAGGGGCTTTCGGCTGCCACGCACTGGTACCGCCGGGGCTACGGTCTTCTCATGATGGATCTCAGCGGCCGAGGGGCGAGTGATGGTGACTACGTCACCTACACGGTCAACGAGCGGCTCGACGTGGCGAGCATGACCAAGTGGCTCAGGGAGCGACCGACGGTGAGGGCCGATGCCGTGGTCGTCTTCGGAACTTCGAACGGAGCGGCGTCCGCGATCTTCGCCGCCGCGGAAGATCCAGCGCTTGCTGCCCTCGCCCTCGACGCGCCGTTCTCCGATCTCTGGGCGGCATCGGGTGAGATGTTGGAGTCGCGGGGCGCGAGTCCTTTGCTTCGCTACCCGCTGAGCCTCTTCGTCAGGGTGCGAGCGGGGCTCGATCTCACGGCGGTGCGTCCCATCGATGTCATCACGCAGATCCGGGCTCCCGTCCTTTTCATTCACGGGGACGCGGATGACGAGGTGCCACCCTACCACTCCGAGCGGATGGCGGAGGCTCGAAAACAAGCTGGCCTTCCCACCGAGCGATGGCTTCTTCCGGGTGGTCAGCACGGCTTCGACAATTATCCGCCGGAAGGCATCTTCTGGAACCGCGTTATCGACTTCTTCGACGCCGCTCTGGGGGGCGCGCCCCCGGCACTCACCCTCTAAGAACCTCATGTCGATTCTCGCGCAGGCCACCTCCGTCCTCAAGGACATGATGTCGGTGGAGGGACGGCTCAAGCTTCGCATCGAGCGCAACACCAAGACGTTGCTCGAGCGCTACGCCCAAAGCGAAGCGCGGATGGAGGCGGCGGACAAGCTGAAGGCGATCGGAACGCCTCAGGCCATCCATTCTCTGGCGCGTCGTTTTTCCGCCACCACCGAGAACTTGGGAGTGGATCAGGATGAGAAGCGGCACGTTCGAGACATGCTGGTAGGGTTTGGCCAGCAGGCGGTCGAGCCCCTTCAACTCTATCTACGCCGCCACAATCAAGTCACATGGGCCATCGACGCGTTGAGCGCGTTGAGGCCGGACGAGGAGGTGGCCCCGTTTCTGATCGAAATCCTTCAGGATGGTGATCCGGTGCACATTCGAGGGGAGAAGGCGAGCCAGCTCATCAGAGCGCTCGAGGGAATGAAAGTGGATGGCGTCGTGGAGGGTGTCATTCCCTGTCTCAAGAGCCCCGACGACACGGTGCGTTTCGCCGCAGTCGAGTGCCTCGAAGCACACGGCGACGCGCGCGCGCGCGAACCGTTCCTGGAGGCTCTGGTGAACGCGGACGAGGAC
>JBOGJF010000607.1:0-2636 GCA_050747785.1 Vicinamibacteria bacterium | reverse complement strand
CGAGAGACGACCGGGATGCTCGTCGGATGCTGCGAAGTCTCTCCGGTCGAGCCCACGAAGTCCTCAGCGCCCTGGCACTCGTTCACGACCGCGAACGGAAGGAGCTTTCCAGTGTTTGCCTGACGCGGGTCCAGCTGCGGAAGATGGAACCATCCGAAATTCGGTGGTACGTTGGAACCGGCGAGCCTGCCGACAAGGCCGGCGCCTACGCCATCCAGGGCAAGGGAGGGATCTTCGTGAAGAAGATCGTCGGCTCGGCCTCCAACGTGGCCGGGTTCCCCGTGGAAACGTTCTACGAGCTCATGCAAAGGGCGGGCCTGCCGCTCTTTTGAGAGCCGACCTCTCCTCCGCCTCCCCACCGTCGATCCAACTCGTAATCTCTTCCAGCAAGTCGAGCTCGTGGTTGATGAGGCAGATGTGCCCGTGCCCCTCCAGGATTTTGACGGTGGCCCGCGGCATGCGGGCGGCCATGTACCGTGCCTCCGAAACCGCCGGCACGACATGGTCGCGGTCGCTGGCTAGGAAGAGCGTCGGCGTCACGATCCGCTGGAGCCGCTCCTGGATATCGTACCGTCGGAGGATCTCCAAACGACGAATGTAGCCCGTCCGGCTGCCAGCTCCTACCCGCTCACGGTATTCCGACACGTCCTCCGGCAGGGTGTGGGGAGAATGAAGCCGCTTGCCGGCCAATCGACGCGCAAAGTTCATGGCTCTCCAAGGCACGGCCTTCAGTAGAAGTGGAGCCAATCGAAGCCCGGCCCGTTGGCGGATGACCGGGAAGGAGTTCACGATCACCAGGCGGCGCAACATGTCGGGATGGGAGAGCGCGTAGCTCAAGCTCAGGGCGCCGCCAAACGATTCTCCGCACAACGTGACGCCTCGGGCCCCGGCCACGCGGCGGCAGTGCTCGTGCAACGCGTCGACGAGAGATGCCATCGTACCGTCGGATGGATCCGGGAGCGGGAAGGCGCTGACCCGGAAACGCTTGGCGAGGAGCGGCACCTGTCGATAGAAGAGGAGCGCGGTTCCGTCGATACCGGGCACCAGGACCAGCGGATCGAGATCTTTATCCACAGATCTTCCACAACCAGATGAACATCGATGGGCGGGAGTTCCACAGCGTTTGAACAACTCGACCCACGCGCTTTGAACAAGTTCTCAACGAGGTTTTCCACAGGTTATCAACACCGCGGAAGGAGCCCAATTGAGACCGATGAGTCGCGGCTCGCCGCGGCCCCAACGCAGCACGCTGACCGAGGCGTTGTCGGAGGTGAGCCGCCGGAATTCGGCGAGCTGAAGGGACAGGTAATAGGCCAGCACGAGGCGAAGCGGATCGCCGTGCGACACGATGACCACATTCTGCCTCTTGTTCTCTTCCCTCAGACGCTCGACTACGTCCACCATCCGCTCCTGAACCTTGCTCGCCGGCTCGATGGCATCACACTCGTAGGTGGGATCGAGGCGATAGCGCTCCAGATCGAGGTCTCCCTGCAGCTCCTCGAGCTTCTTCCCCTGCCAACGGCCGAGCCAGACTTCGTCTAGACCCGGCTCCGTCTCGAGACCCAGCTCGAGAGCCTCCGCGATCGCCTGCGCGGTCTCCTGTGCGCGTCGTTGTGGGCTCGAGACCACTCTAGCAACCGGCACGTCGCGGAAAGAACGCGCGAGCTCACTCGCCTGCGCCTGGCCGCGCGCGTTGAGACCGACGTCGATTCGGCCGAGGAGCCTCCCTTCCTCGTTCCAATCGGTGAGGCCGTGCCGTACCAGGAAAAGATGAAAGGACATTTAGCGACGCGGGGCCACCGACGCGGCCGGCTCATAGTGGATCGTGATCTCCGCGTGCCCGTAGCGCTCTTCGATGAGCTCTTCCAACCGCTCGGTCACGTCGTGCGCCTCGCGAAGGTCGTTCTCGGCCACGATGAGCGTGAGCTCGACGAACTTGCGGCCTCCGTGCAAGCGGCTGCGGATGTCCCGCGCGGAGACGACCCGCGGTAGCCCGATCGCCATCTTGCGAATGGCCTCCGCATCCACCGCCGCGGCATCGAGGAGTGTCGGCACCGTCCTCTGGAGAACGCGAAAGCCGCTATACGCGATGAATGCCGAGATCCCTAGGGCCAACACCGCGTCCAGATAGAGGTACCCTCGCAGCACGAGGGGAAGGCCGACCAATACCGCGCTGGTCACCATGACGTCGCTCTGGGTATGGACCGCATCGGCGTAGAGGAACTCACTGGAATAACGCCGCGCCGCTCGCTTCTCGTAGATCACCACGAACACGTTGACCATCAGTGTCCCCACCATGACCGCGAACGTCGTGGTGGTGATCTCGAACGAGGGTGGCGCGCCGCCGAGTAGATTCGACACCGCATGTCTGCCCACTTCGTAGCAGGTGATGAACATGAAGCCCGCGATCGAGAACGCTCCCAGCGTCTCGATCTTCCCGTGGCCGTAAGGGTGCCCCTCGTCCGGCTCCTTCGCCGCCAGGCGCAACAGCACGATGCCCACGACGTTGTTGATGGCGTCGACAGAGGAGTGAAGTCCGTCGGAGAGGACGGCCAGAGAGTGAGAGGCGATGCCGGCAGTGAGCTTGGCAAGGCTCACCGCCAGATTGAGAAAGAGGATCTGGATGAGGACCCGCC
>JBOGJF010000606.1:0-2480 GCA_050747785.1 Vicinamibacteria bacterium | reverse complement strand
CGAGAGACGAGTCGTGACTCAAGCGCAGGTCGGGATCGTCCACGGTGAAGAGCTCGGTTCAGTCACGGCCGCTCACGACCCGCAGGAAGGCCTGACCGACCGCGGTCTGCTGATAAGCGGTGAAAATGATCTCGGGCGCGCCGTCCATATCCAGGTCCGCGACCGCGGGCGTCATGATGACCTGGCGCGAGTTGGGCTCGATCGGAGAGCCCGTCCAGGACCACTCCAACACCGGAGCGAAGGGCGCGAGAGGGGGACGGAACTCGCACGCCGGGGCGGTGCTGGCCGCGTTGTTGTCTTCTCGCGATTCGGTCACGACGAAGCCGCTGTCGGCGAACGCGTGCACGAGGTTGCCGGCGAAGCTGAGCTCGCCCGTGACGGAGGCGGTCACGAACGCGGTCGCACCGGCGATGAGCCCGGCCTGGGACGCCGAGCCGAGAAGGTTGTCCACGCCGGCGTCGTAGACGTCGTCGTCGTCGAGATCCTCGAAGAAGGCGACCTCGAAGGTCTCGGTCACGTCTCCCGGTCCGAAGTTTTCGATCGCGGCGGTGACGCTCCCCGCGATCTCGCGGCTCTGAGCGTCCACGGCCGCGCCGGAAACGTCGAGCGCTGCGACGATGAGATCGGGCGGCAGCAGTGGCGGCGCGACGGTAATCGTGACTTGGTCGCTCCCGGTGAGATCGCCGTCGGTCGCGGCGAGCTCGAGGACGTAGGTGCCCACCGCGTCGAAGGACGCGCCTGTCGCGGAGGCAAAAGGATCGGCGAACGTCACGTTTCCAGGACCGCTCAACTTGCTCCAAGTCACGGCGACGAAGCTTCCCGCGGGAAGGCCGTCGTCGGTCACCGTGCCCGAGAGATCGGCGGTCAGGCTGCTGACCGTCTCGTCCGGTCCCGCGTCCACGACGGGCGTCTGATTCACGCCGTCCACGGTGATGACGACCTCGTCGAAAGAGGAAAGCTCTCCGTCGTCCGCGGTGAGGCGAAGGACATAGGCGCCGGGCGTACTGAAGGTCGCGGTGGTCGAGCCACTCGTGGCATCGCCGAATGTCGCGACGCCGGGTCCGCTTTGCTGCGTCCACAGCAGGGTGAGCGAGCCACCGGCGGGAAGGCCGTCGTCCGCCGCGCCGCCGGATAGGTTCGCGGTCGCGGACGTCGAGGCGAGGAGCTCGTCGAAACCGGCCGAGACGACCGGGCGCCGGTTCATGAAGAGCGTGACGTCGTCGCCGGCGGAGAGCTCGGTGTCACTCGCGGAGAGCCTCAAGACGTAGTCGCCCGCGAGTGTCGTCGTGAAGGTCGTGTCCTCGAGAGTCGCGTCGCCGAAGGCTCCCGGCTTGGGTCCGGCCTCCTGGCTCCAGTTGGAAGTCACCGCCGCTCCGAGAGGGAGTCCGTCGTCGGAGACGGTTCCGTCGAGATCCACTTCGATCAAACGGGGCGTGTAGAGAAGGAGCGAGTCGTAGTAGCCGTCGTTGCTGCCGCTCGAAGCGGCACGGGTGCTGACGAGACGGATGCGAATGAAGCGGGTTCCCGGAGGGGCGAAGCGGGAGTCGGAGACCAGCTCCCAATCGAGGACGAACGCGGTCTCCCCGGTGTCGAAGGCGTCGAGGACGGAGGTGTTCGTCGCGTCTCGATACTCGACCACGATGCGCGCCGTATCTTGCTGCGTCTGTTCCAAGCTTCGCAGGTACCCTTCGAAATGGAAGAGCTGCGAGCCGGCGTCGATCGCGTCGGCGAGAGCCGAGACGTCCACGTCCTGATGGAGCTCTCCGAACTCCCGGTTGCCGGGGTAGAAATAGGTTCCTTCGAACGGATCCACGGTGCGTTGCGTCCAGAGGTCGCCGGTCACTTCCCTCCAGCCCAGGATCTCGCCATTCAAGAGAGGCAGGTCGTTTCCGGGGTTCTGGATGAGATTGATGCCGAGGAGTGTCGTGGGATTGCCCAGCGCGAGATCCACCGAAGGGCCGGCATCGACGGCCGGGGCTTGGTTCTCGGCGACGACGCTCACGAGCACCGAGTCCGACGCGCCGAGTGCGGAGTCGCTGGCGCTCAGGAGCAGCTCGTAGTCGCCGGGAGCGGGGAACTGGACTTCGGTTGTGGGAGTCCCGGGGCTCCCAAAGACGACAGTGCCCGGCCCGCTCAACTGCGACCACGCCACGGTGAGGGTGCCGTCGGAAGGCACGCCGTCGTCGACGACCGTGCCGTTGAGCGTTGTCGAGACCGCGAACGGCGACGAAAGGAACGGCCGGAGCGACAGGGCGTCGAAGTACCCGTCGCTCGAGCCCGTTCCTTGACGCGTCGAGATGAGGCGAATGCGGATGACTCGGGTTCCGCTCGGCGCCGACCGCGTGTCCGCAAGCAGCGTCCAATCCAAGGAGCTCACGTTCCCAGAGTCAAAAGAGCCAAGGACGGCCGTGTTCGTCTGGTCGCGATACTCGACGACCATGCGGGCGAGATCGTTCCCCACGGTTCTTACGTAGCCCTGG
>JBOGJF010000605.1:0-6034 GCA_050747785.1 Vicinamibacteria bacterium | reverse complement strand
TCTCGACGTCGGTCGTGATGTGGCTCATCAATGTTCCGGTGGATTTCGATGAAAAGAAGTCAACCGACTGACGCAGGATGTGCCGGTAGAGGCGGTTCCTGAGATCCATGACCGTGCGCTGACCGACGTAGCTCATGAGGTAGGTGGAGAAGTACGAGAAAACGCCCTTCGCCAGGTAGAGCACGACGATGGCCAGCGCCACCGGTCCAAGGTTGACCTGTTGGATCAGGACCTCGTCGAAGATGGGCTTGATGAGATAGGCCAGGCCGGCCGAGGTGGCGGCGAATCCCACCATCGCTCCGCAAGCGAGGACGAATCGCAAGCGGTAGGGCCGGGCTTGCTGGACGAGGCGGCGGAGCTCACTCATGGATAGAACTCACTCGAACGGAGCATGTTACCAGAGTCACGCGCCACTGTCCCTTGGCGTCGCAGGCTAACGGGCGGGCCTAATCTACCACACGGTATTTCAGAAGCACCCAGAGAGCTTCCAAGCCGTCTTTCCAGGAGATCTTCTTGCCTTCGTCGTAACCGCGACCTTCGTAGGTGATGGGGACTTCGTAGACCCGGCAACCCATCTTGAAGAGCTTGGCGGTGATCTCGGGCTCGATTCCGAAGCGGTTCGAACGAAGGACCATGTCTCGCACCCGATCGGCGCGGATGGCTTTGAAGCACGTCTCCATGTCGGTGAGGATCGTGTTGTAGAGCACGTTGGTGACGAAGGTTAGGAACCGGTTACCCATGTAGTGCGTGTAGAGGAACGCCCGATGACGGCCGAGGAATCGGGAGCCGTAGACGGCGTCGGCCTTGCCGCGAACGATGAGCTCGATGAGATCCGGGTACTCCTCGGGAGAGTATTCGAGGTCGGCGTCCTGAATAATGAAGATATCACCCTTCGCTTCGGCGAAGCCTCGGCGTACCGCCGCGCCTTTTCCCAGGTTCTTCTCCTGGAGGAGGAGCTTGAAGCCTCGCCTCGCGGCGAGCTCTCTCAAGATTTCGCGAGAACCGTCGGTGGATCGGTCGTCCACGACCAGGAGCTCCAACCGCAGAGGCACCGCCAGAACCCGGGAGACGATCTCCTCGATGGTGGCCTCTTCGTTGTAGACCGGCATCACGACCGAAAGAAGTGGATCGGGCAGCGGTGTGATCTTCACGCCCCGTATCCTCGCGGGTGATTCTGCTTGAACCGCCAAGCGGTCTCGACGATCGCGTCCAGGGAGGTGAAGGCGGGCTTCCAATTCAACTGCCGCCGAGCCTTCTGACTGTCTGCCACCAGCCGAGGAGGATCGCCGGGCCGACGGGGTGCCAGCTCGGTCGAAAGGTCGCAGCCGCTCACGCGCTTCACCGCCTCGACGACTTCCAGCACCGAGTAGCCTCGGCCGGTGCCGAGGTTGTAGCTCGCCGAGGCCGCCCCATCCCGCAGCGTGTCCACCGCCCGGATATGCGCGGCAGCTAGATCCATGACGTGCACGAAGTCCCGGATACACGTGCCGTCCGGGGTTGGATAGTCGTTACCGAATATGGAAACCGCGGGACGCTGCTGCATCGCGGTCTCGCACAACAAGGGAATCAGGTGGGTCTCGGGCCGATGATCCTCCCCCAGATCTCCATCGGGATGAGCGCCGGCGGCATTGAAGTAGCGAAGGCTCGCGTGCCGGATTCCGTAAGCCACCTCGAAATCGGCGAGCGCTTCCTCGAAGTCGCGCTTGGTACGACCGTACGGGCTCACCGGACGTTGCGGGTGGGACTCCGGGATTGGAGCGACCTCCGGCTCGCCGTAGACCGCGCAGGTGGAGGAGAAAACCACCGCCGGTACGCGATTGCGCGCAACGGCCTCGAGGAGCACGAGCCCGCCGCTCAGGTTGTGCCGGTAATACATTCCCGGCTCCCGCACCGACTCGCCGACGTAGGCACGGCCAGCAAAATGAAGCACGACGTCGACTGGCTCGCTTCGAAAGACGCTATCCAGTTTCTCTCCGGCGTCGGCGGCGTTCGTGAGATCGGCCACGATCAGCTCTACGCCGACCACCGCTTCTTGGTGTCCCTCACTCAAGTTGTCGAGGACGAGGACCCTTTCACCTCGATTCAAGAGCTCGCGGACCGTGTGCGACCCCACGTAGCCGGCCCCACCGGTTACCAATACCGCCCCCATGGTCGACTTCCGGTCTTCCGGTCTTTCCCGTCAGGCTTTGGTTAGGCCCGACGACCGACCCCGAAGTAAGAGAAGCCCAGCTTCTTGAGCAAATCGGGATTGTAGATGTTGCGGCCATCGAATATCACTGGGCGACGCATGAGCCCGCGCAGGCGCTCGAAATCGGGCTCCCGGAACTCGTTCCACTCAGTAATAAGGATAAGGGCCTCCGCACCCTCGCAGGCCTCGTAGCTCTTGCGGCAGTAGGTGATGCTCTTGTCCCACTGCGCCAGCGCCTTTCGTGCTTCGGCCATCGCCTCGGGATCGAAGACGCGAAGACTCGCTCCCTCGTCGGCGAGTTGGCCAATGATGGAGATCGCGGGCGCCTCACGCATGTCGTCGGTCCGGGGCTTGAAGGCGAGACCCCAGACAGCCAGTGTCACACCGCGAAGCTTGTTCTCGAAAAACGACTGGATCTTCGGGATCAAGTACGATTTCTGCCCCTCGTTCACCTGCTCGGTTGCCCGGACAATAGCCAGATCGACCCCGAGCTCGTCCGCCTTGTGTAGCAGTGCGCGGATGTCCTTCGGAAAGCAAGAGCCTCCATAACCCACCCCCGGAAACAAGAAGGCGTGTCCAATGCGGCTATCCGCGCCCACCGCCTGCCTCACCTTCGAAATGTCCGCGCCGACCGTTTCACACAAGCGCGCCATCTCGTTCATGAAACTGATGCGGCTTGCGAGCATCGCATTGGCGGCATACTTCGAAATCTCGGCGCTCGCAGGATCCATGATCAGAATGGGGTTGCCAGTACGCACGAACGGTCGATAGAGCTCAGTCATCAAGCGGGCGACTTCCTCGTCGTCGGTTCCAATGACCACGCGATCGGGGCGCATGAAGTCGTCGAGGGCCGCGCCTTCCTTGAGGAACTCGGGATTGGAGGCGACTCCGAAGGATTGAGACGTAAGGCGTGCAATGGTCTGCCGAACCCTTTGATGGGTACCCACCGGGACCGTGCTCTTGAGCACCACGACCTTGTAGCCGTTCATAGCATGCGCCACCGTTTCGGCCACCGAGAGCACGAAGCTCATGTCCGCGGACCCATCCTGACCGGGAGGCGTTCCCACCGCTACGAAGACGATCTCCGCCGCCTTGACGGCCTCCGCCAGGTCGGTCGTAAAGGAGAGTCTCTCTTCCCCCAGGTTCCTGTCGATGAGCTCCTCGAGCCCCGGCTCGTAGATGGGGCTCTCACCCTTCGAGAGTCGTTTGATCTTCTCTTCGTCGATGTCGACACCCACGACGTTGTTGCCGTTCTCTGCCAGGCAGGCGGCGACGACCAAACCGACGTAGCCGGTTCCTATCACACAAATCCTCATGAACTCGACGACTCCTTCTGAAGACCGGTTCCAAATGCCGGAGCGGTTGGGATTTATTATAGCGGCAAAACTCCTGGTTGCGCACCAAGTTCGCGCCCCGCGTGCTATCATCCGCGGCGTCGGCATGGCAAGCCTCTCCATCGGTATCGACTACCGCCCTGCCCTTTCTCGCTCGACGGGAGTGGGTCGTTACGTTTCGGGACTGGTCGGGGCTCTCGCCCGGATGGATCGACAGAACGACTACGTCCTCTTTTCGAGCTCCTTGCGCGAGCGTGCGGAGCGGGGCTCGTTGCCATCGAACTTCCACGTCGTCGATCGGCGTATTCCGGTATCGCTCTTGAACACGCTCTGGCATCGACTGGGGCGACCCCGATTGGAGGCACTCGCCGGCCGCTCGTTCGACATCTCCCACTCGCCTCATCCTTTGATCCTTCCCTCCCGCGGACGAACGATCGTGACCATCCACGACCTCTTCTTCTACCGTCATTCCCAGGGCACCACCGCGGAAGTCCGGCGGGATTATGCACCTTTGGTGAAATCGCATGCGTCTCTTGCCGACGCGATTGTGACGCCGTCCGTGACTACCAAGGAAGAAGTGTTGCGACTGCTGGAGGTCGACGAGGGGAAGATCCAGGTGACGCCTTTGGGCATCGACCCTGAGGCCTTCCGGCCCCGTCCACGCGAGGAGGAAGAACTGTCAGAACGATATCGGCTACCGCCCCGCTACGTGCTCGCGGTGGCAAGCCTGGAGCCTCGAAAAAACCTCTCTCGCCTCGTCGAGGCGGTGGGTCTTTTGGTCCGGCGGGGGTGGGACGGGACGTTGCTCATCGCCGGCGGATCGGATCGTGACGAGTCCCGGATCGAGCGCGCCATCGACGACCAGCAACTCGGTGAACGCGTCCGGAGGCTTGGCTACGTTCCGTTCCAGCACCTGCCGGCGATCTATCGACGGGCCCGTGTCCTGGCCAACGTCTCGCTCTGGGAGGGTTTTGGTCTTCCCGTGCTGGAGGCGATGGCCTGCCGGGTTCCGGTCGTCGCCTCCGACATTCCGAGCCACCACGAGGTCGCAGCGGAGGGAGCCTTCTATGTCGACGCCGAACGCTCGGATTCGATCGCTCAAGGCATCGAGCGAGTCTGGGAGGAGGAGCCGCTACGGAAAAACTTGATCGAGCAGACCCAGAAGCGCCTCGCGCTCTTCTCGTGGGACGAGACCGCGCGGCGAACTCTCGCGCTCTACGAGCGGCTCGGGCCGAAATAGTCGGATGCAGCTCTCGGTCATCATCGTCAGCTACAACGCGAAGACTTATCTCGCCAAATGCCTTCGCGATCTCTACGAGCACACCAGGCTGCGCCCGTTGGAAGTCATCGTCGTCGACAACGCATCGACCGACGGATGCCTGGCCATGTTGGCGCGAGACTTTCCCGAGGTCAAGGCCATCGCCTCCTCGGACAACATCGGCTTCGCCGGCGCGAACAACATCGCGATGCGAGAAGCAACCGGGGTATTCTATCTGCTGCTGAACAACGACGCCGTCGTGACTCTCGGAGCGGTCGACACGATGCTGCGCATCATGCAAGAGAAGCCGGAGGTCGGTGCTCTCGGTCCACTGCTTCGCAACGAAGACGGATCGGTGCAGATCTCATACGGCAGAATGATCAGCTTCCACACCGAGGCAATACAGAGGTTTCTGACCAAGGGCAACGCGCGTTGCAATCCGCTCGTCCGTCGCTTCATCGAGAACCGCAGCAAGAGGGAGGCCTACCCCGATTGGGTGAGTGGTGCCTGCATGATGCTGCGTGCCGAAATCCTCGAGACTACCGGGCTCTTCGACGATTACTTCTTCATGTATTGCGAGGAGGTGGATCTTTGTGAGCGGATACGGCGCGCCGGTTACCGCGTGTTCTATACACCGGAAGCCGATGTCATCCACGTGGGTGGGAAGTCCACGGAAGCCAATCCCGAGAAGGCTGCCTTCGAGTACCGCCGAAGCCAGCTCTATTTCTACTCCAAGCACTACGGCCGCGGAAGGGTGCTGCTGCTGAAGGCCTATCTCCTCGTGAGCATCGCCGTGCGCTGGCTGCTCGGAACCCGCACCGATCGCCGTTTGCAGGAAATGCTTCTTCAGCTCGTCTGGAAATATTAGTCGTGCCTCAGTCGGTCGCCGACGGCACGGCGGCGCTCCTGCTGGCGCGGCCTCTCGAACCGTGATGAAGTTCGATAGAAAATAGGCGATAATTCCCGAATCTTCGCACTTGGTTTACCGGGAGGCACCATGTACTCGCGTCGCTACCTCGCCGTGCTCCTTGTTCTCATGGTGTCATGCTCGCCTTCTCCCAGCCTGGAGTACGACGTGATCTTGCGAAACGGTACGATCTACGACGGAAGCGGCTCCCCCCCCTACCTCGGAGACCTGGCGATCGAGGGAGACAGGATTCTGGCGGTGGGCGAGGTGAGCGAGGCGAAGGGCGAGACGGAGTTAGATCTGCAGGGGCTCGCGATCGCACCCGGCTTCATCAACATGCTGAGCTG
>JBOGJF010000604.1:0-1953 GCA_050747785.1 Vicinamibacteria bacterium | reverse complement strand
TCAAGAAGGCGTGCGCGGCCGGTCCATTTTGATCGTGGTCCTCGGAATTGCCGCGTTGAGCTCACTGCGATTCTATCTGGCGGTCCTCCTTCTCCCCAGCATTATTCTGGGAGTCTTGCTGGCTCGGCGCTCAAGAGGCCATGGCCGGCTCGAGGAGGAGACTCCGTCGGCCACCGTGATAAGGCGGCTGGTCGTGTTGGGAGCCCTGACCATTTTGCTTGTAGTCTCCGGTACCAGCGCGGGCATCTTGGAAATACTCCCGGAGAACACTCGCGAGCTTTTCGGCCAAGTCCAATCCTCGCGAGACGACCTGGCCACCGCCTCATCGGGATACCTGCGCGGCACTGACGTTTCGAACCCTGTCGCGGCGCTCAAGTTCCTGCCGTTGGGCGTCCTCTATTTCTTGACCGTTCCTCTCCCGTGGCAGTTCGGCTCAATACGTCAGAGCCTAGTCATACCGGAGATGATCTTCTGGCTGATCCAATACCCGCGTATCTTCCGTGGCATGAAGCTAGGGCTGCGGCGGCACTTTTCCGGCAGCCTGCTCCTCATCTCGATCACCCTGGCCATAACCTGTCTCTACGGGCTGTTCGTGAGCAACGTCGGCACGGCGTACCGACTCCGAGCTCAGGTGTGGTTACTCTGGACGGTGTTCGCGGGTTGGCGGAGAGATCAGGAAATCGCCACGCTCGAGGGTGGCGAGGCTGGCCAGCCTATACAGCCGATTCAGTAAGTGTAACTGCCGTAGTACTGCCCCGGTTGCGACTTGAGATCGACATCGTTCAGAACGACGCCGGTCACCTTCCCGTTGATCTTCTCGATGAGCTCCACGCTGCTCTTCACTTCGTGGCGGGACGTCTGCCCGCACCTCGCTACCAACAAGACGGCGTCGGCGCGAGTACAAAGAGCATGGGTGTCGAAGACGGGTAGCAATGGCGCGGAATCCAGAACGACGAAATCGAAGTATCTCGCCGAGGATTCGAGGACCTGATCCATTGCCTGGGAAGCTAGCAGCTCTCCCGGCGTCGGACTCTTAGGACCCGCCATGAGCAGAAACAGGTTGGGCGTTTCGGTGCGCACCACGCATCCATCGTTCAACTTTCTTTGGCCAGTGAGAACGTTCGTCAATCCCGCGCGGTTGTGATAGCTGAACACCTTGTGTAGTCGCGGGTTTCTCAAGTCCGAATCCACCAATAGCACTCTCTTGTTGAGCTGCACCAGGGCGAGGCCGAGGTTGCACGACACAAAGCTCTTACCAGCCCCCTTCTCCGGACTGGTAATCAGAATCGTCTTGGGCATCGATCCCGGCGTGCTGAGAAGCAACGATCCGCGAAGGAACTTCAACCGTTCGTTGAGGATCTCTCGATTGTCATGCAGATGCTGCCTCTCGTCATAGAGCGTCGGGAGATACGAGGTTCCGTGGTCGCTCGACGGATCCGTCGTTCGGGCGAGGAGCGCCTTGGAGCGGAATGGAGGTAAGACCCGTTGTGCCACCGGAAACGGGTCGGTACCGTAGCGAGGTATCATCCCCAGGCATGGAAGCGACACACACCGCTTGACGTCCTCCGCGCCGCGAAGCGTGCTGTCCGCGTAGTCCAACACGAATGCGAGCCCGATGCCCAGACAACAACCGAGCAGCGCGCCCATCATGGCGCTCATGGGAACGTTGGGAGAGAACGGTCCCCCTGGGACTTCGGCTCCTTGCACGACACGGGCCTTCGCTGGCTGCTGCTCCCTCAAGTCGGCGCTCAACCCCGTCTCGGAAGCGCGGCGTAATAGGCCCTGCAGGATCTCCCGTTCGTTCTCGAGCTCGCTCCTCACCTGATCGTAGTCCGCGCTCACGACCAGGAGGTCACGAGCCTCCTCAGATTGTTCTCTGAGAGCATCCTCTAGCAACCGCTCCCTCTCGCGCGCCGTTTCAAAGTTCACTCGCGCGCCGGCGATGGCCTTGCC
>JBOGJF010000603.1:0-4527 GCA_050747785.1 Vicinamibacteria bacterium | reverse complement strand
GTACATGACCGTGTCGAGATCGGGTGCCACATGGAGCCCGAAGAACTCCTCGTCGTCTCCGGTGTTGACTACCACGGTCAGTCGGTCGGGAGGCAGCACCGCGGCGAGCCCCAATGCGAGCTTGGCGCCTCCGACGCCCCCAGAGAAAGCAAGGACCGATCCGTGACTCACGCCGGTCTGTCCTTGGCCTCGACCACTTTCGCTTCCTGCGCCAGGTGGCTCGGGTGCCGGTAGCGGTAGCCGCTCGCTTTGATGAGCTGTCGATACGAGCCGAATCGTTCTTCCGCGCTCGGTCCCACGGCATCGAGGGGCTCGCTCGCGCTGTCATCCGGTCCGAATACCCGCCGAATGCGGTAGGTGGTATGCCGCTCCACCGGAACCCTTCCCGCATTGCGGATCAACTCGCGGAAAGTCGCCGGGGTGACGAGCTGCCCGTAGGGGGCACCGGCGGCCGTGGAGATGCTCTCGTTCATGAGCGTCCCGCCCACGTCGTTCACTCCGGCGGCGAGAAGGACCCGGCTCATATCCAGCCCTTCCTTGACCCAGGAGACCTGCAGGTTCGGAATCCAACGGTTGAGAAAGAGTCGCGACACCGCGTGCATCCGAATCACTTCGTCGCGTGTCGCGCCCCGTCTCACGCCCGAGACGGTTTGCCGCGCGACCATCGGCGCCTCGGTGTGGACGAAGCTCAGGGGCACGAACTCGGTGAACCCGCCGCTCGTCTTTTGAATGTCGCGAAGCAAAGCCAGATGACGGGCCTTGTGGTGGTCGTCTTCCACGTGTCCGTACATGATGGTCGACGTCGTTGGAATCCCGAGCTCGTGGGCGGTCGTCACCACCTCGACCCACTCCTCGACCCGAATCCGTCCCGGCGAGATACGATCGCGGATCTCCTGATCCAAGATCTCCGCCGACGTGCCGGGGAGACTGCCCACGCCCGCTTCCTTGAGCTCGGTCAGGTACTCCCGGATCGACATCCGGGAGCGCACCGAGCCGTACAGAACCTCCTCCGGCGAGAAGCCGTGAATGTGTATCCCCGGCAGCGCTTCCTTGATCGCCCGGGTGAGCCGGATATAGAGATCTCCTTCCATTTGTGGCGGAAGACCGGCCTGGATGCAGACCTCGGTCGCCCCCAGCTCCCACGCCTCCTGTGCGCGCCGAACGATCTCTTCGGTGGGAAGCAAGTATCCTTCTTCCACCCGATAGTCACGGCTGAAGGCACAGAACCCGCAGCGCTTGATGCACACGTTGGTGAAATTGATGTTGCGGTTGACGACGTAGGTCACGCGATCGCCGACCGTGCGACGGCGCAGCTCGTCCGCCGCGCGAACCGTCGCGAGGAGATCGGGCCCCGCGGCTTGGAACAACAAGACGCCTTCTTCGAGGGTGAGCTCGGCTCCATCGAGTGCTCTCCCCAGCACCCTGGCGACCCCGATGGTCGCATCGCGTAGAAGGTCGTCCATAGTCTGCGCAATCTCATGCATAGCGTTCGATGCCGCCCTTCACGAACCCCCGTCCGTCCGCTTGATCGAGAATGGGCCGG
Source organism: Vicinamibacteria bacterium (assembly GCA_050747785.1). Classification (GTDB taxonomy): domain Bacteria; phylum Acidobacteriota; class Vicinamibacteria; order Marinacidobacterales; family DATDRI01; genus CBDANW01. The sequence continues at coordinate 2,984 of JBOGJF010000603.1, read as the reverse complement.
TTGAGCGCCAGGGGAATCAATCGACCACCGTCCGTGACCAGCTCGGGATAAACGGGCAATCGCGGTTTAAGCCGAAAGCCGCGGGCTTCGGTTCGCTCACGAAGAGCACTCAGGTGGGGCCACGGTGCCTCCGGATTCACGTAGTCGATGGTGACGGGAGAGACCCCTCCCCAATCGTTGATGCCGGCATCCAGGAACACCGGGTAGCTCTCGCCGTTGAGATTGGGCGGGACCTGGATGTTGGCTCGCTCGCCGAGAAGGAGGCGAGCGGCAGCCACCGTCCACAGCATTTCTTCCGTCGATGCGTCGGCGTGGGATCGCATCGGTGTATCGGCCTTAGCGCGGAAGTTCTGGATGATCACTTCCTGGATATGACCATAGCGCTCGTTGAGGTCGCGGATCGCGAGGAGCGAATCGATCCGGTCCGCCCGGCTCTCCCCGATGCCGACGAGAAGCCCCGTGGTAAACGCGACGCGCTCACGGCCGGCGTTCTCGATCGCTCGGAGGCGAGCGCGTGGCCACTTGCTCGGCGCTTGGTGATGCGGCGCTCCCGGTTCCGCGAGCCTGGGGCTCACGTTCTCGAGCATGATGCCCATCGACGCGCTCACCGGACGTAGCGACGACAGCTCGCGCCGGCTCATCGTGCCGGGATTGAGGTGCGGTAAAAGACCGACCTCGTGAAGCACACGCGACGCGGCCTCGCGCAGATAGTCGAGCGTACTGCGATAACCCGAGGCGCGTAGCCAGTTCTTTGCCTCGACGTAGCGAAGCTCGGGCCGCTCCCCGAGAGTGAAGAGCGCCTCGGTGCAGCCCGCTCGCTTTCCCGCCTCCGCGACCGCCAGGACTTCCTCGAGCGAGAGAAAGAGCGCGTCGGCTTCGTCGGGCGACTGGCGGAAGGTGCAATACCCGCAAAAATCGCGGCAGAGGCGCGTCAGAGGAATGAACACCTTGGGAGAAAAGGTTACGGTACGTCCCTTGCCGCGATCGCGAAGCCGCGAAGCCGCTTCGCAAAGTCCCGGAAGCTCGTCCGCATCACACGAGACCAGTGGGTAGGCCGCTTCGCGCGACAACGTCTCTCCGTCGAGAGCCCGATCTGCCACGGTCTGGAGCGAAGGTGACACCCGTGGAGTCCTCAACCCGCCCGCAGGCGCGAAGTCGCCGGAGGGCGAGCTGCGGGGGTGGGGCCCCGCAGCACCGGAAGGAGTCCGGCCACCCGGCGCCGATGCTCGAGTCAATCCAATTCCCTGTCGACGGCAAGGGCGCGTCGAACCACTCGACGCACCGTAGCCCGGACAATAACCAAATCGACCCGATGCGGCAAACCCGAAGAGCCGCGCGAGCGCGATGGGAGCCCTTTGCGCCAGATGGTAGACTGGGGACCGCCCCGATAGGAGAGGAAGGAGAGCTTCATGTCGGAGATGAAGAAATACGCCCCTGGCACTTTCTGCTGGGTCGAGCTCGCTACCAGTGACGCGAAGTCGGCCAAGGCTTTCTACGGTGAGCTTCTGGATTGGAAGGTCGAGGAACAAGAGGTTCCGGGCGCCATGTTTTATAGCATGTTGAAGCACAAAGGGAAGGACGTCGCCGGTCTATACGAGCTCACGGCCGAGATGAAATCCCAAGGTGTCCCACCCAACTGGCTATCTTATGTTTCCGTTGCCAGCGCCGATGAAACGTCCACCAAGGCGAAGTCCTTGGGTGGCGCCGTGGTCAAGGATCCGTTCGAGGTCATGGACTTCGGGCGCATGGCCGTCATCCAAGACCCGATGAAAGCGATGTTCGCCCTCTGGCAACCGAGAACGCACCACGGAGCGGCGCTGGTCAACGAGGTCGGCGCGTTTTGTTGGAACGAGCTTTTGACCACGGACATTGCCGCCGCGGAGAAGTTCTACACCGGGCTCTTTGGGTGGTCAGCCGATCATCAGGAGTTCGGCCCGATGCCCTACACGATGTTCATGAACGGCGAGCGCATGGCAGCGGGAATGTTGCCGATCACGGAAGAAATGGGCGACATGCCGCCGAACTGGATGGTGTATTTCTCGGTGAAGGACTGCGACGGTACCGTGGAGCGCGCGAAAAAGATGGGCGCCGCCGTCCTCGCGGCACCGACGGACATCCCCGAGATCGGGCGCATGGCGGCGCTGATGGACCCGCAGCAGGCGGCGTTCTCGGTGATCAAGCTCGAGAATCCACAGTAGGTCTTCGCGGCTTCGAAAGCAGGCGGAACCGGCTGAGCCGGACGACCGGACACGCCGGGCGGTAAGGTCAAGCAGGGTGCCTCTCGCTTCGTGCGCGGAGCGACCTTGCGCGCCGCTTCGACCTGCTGATTGCAGAGGAGCTGGGAAGTGAGATCGTACGTACCGAGCACCGTTTCTCGGTCGAGAGCACCGGGAAGCTTCTCGTAGGCGTACACCTCTCCGGCCGAAAGGCACATCGTCATGAGCAGGATCAGGGCTCGGGGGGTCGTTTTCCGGTTCACGTCTCTCCTTCCTCGAATGGGATCGGGGCGCGCGAGGGAAGGTATCCCCAGCACATTGAGACCAGGAGACTAGAATGTGAATATTTTGTTAAAGACCGCTCGGGAACCCTATCCATCAGGCCCGGCTGCACGGGGCGCGACCTCGACGGAAGATCCGGAACGGACCCCACCGGCCCCGTCTCGGATGTCGGCGAGGAAGTGTACGGTGCCGTCGGGATGGCGCTCGAGCCGGTAGTATCCGAAGTTGAAAAGATTCGCCTCGGCGTAGAGAAGCGTCGGGCCGAGCGTGGGGTCGAGCCCGGGGGGCTCGGGGAGCTTCCCCGCAACCAAGGGCCCGCTCACGAACTCGTGGAAGACGAAGCGATCCCCATCGCCGTCGGCGTCCAGATCGTAGCGGATGCTGAGGGCGCAATGAACGTCGGTCACCACGAACATCAGGTTCTCTAGATCCGCGGCATCGAGCCGGCGAAGAAGTCCGAGCAGCTCCTGCTCGAAGCCGGTCGTG
>JBOGJF010000602.1:0-3031 GCA_050747785.1 Vicinamibacteria bacterium | reverse complement strand
AGCCTGACCCGCGCGCTCGGCGCCAAAACGGACGAGCTCGTCGAGCTCCGCCGCGAGGCAGTCGAGATCGCCGGGGCGTTGGCCGAGCCCCCGAGCCGTGCCGATCTATTCGCGAGGGCGGACCGCTTGTCGAAACACAAGGAGCTGAGTGGCATCGTCCGTTTGCTACTCGGCCTGCTGCGAGACGTTTCTTGCATCGCGGGTGGCGAATCGACCGGGATCGTGCACTTCGATCTCGCTCGCGAGCTCGCCCGCCTCGCCTCGCACGCTCCCCTCGATGCCTGGTTGCAGGGCTACGGTTTGGCGGAAGAAACCCTGCGCGATCTGGATGTGCGCTATGCCAACAAACGGATCACGCTCGAAAACTTGCTCCTCGGGTTCGACCAGATTCGGGAGAGCCAAGGCGGTCGTCGATCGGCAGCGACCACCTAAAGGTGAGGAGAGCGATGCCTTCTTCCCTTGCAGCCTGCGCAGCCGCTAGCCGGCTAAAACCACTTGCAAGCCCCTAGGCTTGGTGCTAGACTCCTCCGCAAATCTGTCGTCGATTTCAGACAACGCCTCGGCAGGATCCAGTCCGGAAAAGAACCGGTGGTTCGTAGATGTCCGAGGGCTGACCCTTTCTGAAAATTGGATCGGCTGCGCCCTCGTGTGGTGTCGTGACTTTCGTCGCGTTGCCGGCGTGCGAGCGCTTGGTGTCCGAAGTCGGCGCACCAGCAATCCGAGGAGTCATCAACCCGCCCCCAGGCGCGGAGTCGCCGGAGGGCGTGCCGGGGGGAATCGCTGGTCGGCCGTCAAACCAGGTGGTTGCCCCGACGGGTCGTCGTCAGACGGCGGTGGGGCCCCGCGGCAGTGATAGGAGATTGCGCCGTGAACCGAAAGCTGATTCGCCCCAATTTAGCGGACCTCAAGGAATCCTCGTCTTCCAAGCCGATTCGCCGCAAGCCGGTTCCACCGGAGCAGACCAACGCGGAGAGCTTCTACTACATCAAACAGATGAACAGTAGGACTCCGATCGTGCTCGTCCTGCAGGATGGGGAGGAGCTCCGGGGAGTCATCGAGTGGTACGACAAGAATTGTCTCAAGGTCAATCGGCCCGACAAGCCTAACATCCTCATCTTCAAGCACAACATCAAGTACATGTACAAGGAGAACGAGATCAAGGGCGAGAACGACTAGCCTCAGCCGCAAGCCCTAGCGATTTCGCTCTTTCAGCTCCGCCTTCACGTCCCGATCCAGCTCCCGCTCCCGTGCAGCGGCCCGCCGGTCGTGGAGCTTCTTGCCCTTCGCGACCGCCAGCTCGACTTTGAGCCGACCCCGGCGGAAATACACGCGAGTCGGGATCAACGTCACACCACGCTGGGAGATCTTGCCGACGAGCTTACGGAGCTCTCGCCGATGGACGAGGAGCTTGCGAGGCCGAAGCGGGTCGTGGTTCTCGTAAGAGGCGTGAGAATAGGGGCTGATGTGGCACTGCACGAGATAGAGCTCCCCTCCCCGCTCGGCGGCGTAGCTGTCCTTGAGGTTGACGCGGCCCTCGCGCGCCGACTTCACCTCGGTACCGAGAAGCACCAAGCCGGCCTCGAAGTGGTCCGACAGGTGATAGTCGTGCCGTGCTTTGCGGTTGACGGCGACGACCTTGACACCTTCCTCGGATTTCTCTGCGCTCATAGAGTGGGGGCCCGTCGTAAAGCGTTCGATTGTGGCCGTTTATCGCCAAAAATGCAACGGGGCGTTGCGGTTGGCGAACCCGGGCCTGTGTTATAATGGCGGCGAGTGTATCCTCGTAAACTTCGGAAGGAACAGGACTAACAGGCTGATGAATGACGAGGCCTGGCCCCCGGGCGCTTCCCCATGAGCCAGTTCATCTGCAAGGTCGGCACGAGCGCCGGGGACATCCGCGAGATCGCGCTCCAGGCGGATACCGAAGTCTCGGCGCGGCGCGAGCTGGCCGAGAGCGGCTATCACATCTTTTCCGTTCGGCGATCCTTTCAGCTGGGCTCGCTTGCCTCCACCCTCCAACGCGGTCCGGGGCGAATCACGTCGACGGATTTCATCATCTTCAATCAGGAGCTCACATCCCTTTTGAGAGCCGGACTTCCATTGCTGCAATCGCTCGACGTGATGCTGGAGCGGATGAGCAACGAGAAGCTGAAGCACGTGCTCACCGACGTCAGGGACAAGGTCAAGGGTGGGACGTCGCTCTCCGAGGCGTTCCGCTCGCACGGAGACCTCTTCCCGCGCATCTACTCGGCTTCGCTGCTCGCGGGAGAAAAAAGCGGCAGCCTGGAAGAAGTCATCCGCCGCTACGTGCAGTACCTCAAGCTGACCGAGGCAACACGGAACAAGGTGACCGGCGCCCTCATTTACCCGATCTTCCTGTTCGCGGTCCTTCTCATCGCGGCATCGATCCTGCTCTTCCACGTCGTGCCGACCTTCGGCGGGTTCTTCGAGAACTTCGATGCCGAGCTGCCTCCTCTGACCTTGGTGCTCTTGACGTTCGCCAACGCGGTACGTGGGAACTACTTCCTCATCCTCTTGGCCGTCGCCATCGGTGGGCTGGCCTTCTACCTGTGGTCCCGTCGGGAGAGCTCGCGCGCCAAGCTCGATCACTTGAAGCTCGAGTCGCCGTACTTCGGACGGCTCTTACGTCTTTTTTCGACGTCCCAGCTCACCCGCTCCCTCTCGACACTGCTCGCGGGTGGGATCCCGCTCGTGCAATCGATCGAGATCGCGGCGGAGTCCATCGCCAACCGCTTCGTGGGGGACAAGGTCGGGCCAGTGGCGGACCGAGTCCGGGAAGGAAAGTCGTTCGCGGCCAGTCTCGAGGCAACGGGACAGTTCCCCCACATGATGATCGAAATGGTGAAGGTCGGAGAGACGACGGGGAGCCTCGCGGAGATGCTGTCCAGCGTCGCTGATTTCAGCGACGAGGAGATCGAGAACAAACTGAACATCATGCTGGCCATGTTGACGCCGGTACTGTTGATCGTGATGGGCGGGTTCGTGGGCCTGATTCTTCTGGCCCTCTATC
>JBOGJF010000601.1:0-12369 GCA_050747785.1 Vicinamibacteria bacterium | reverse complement strand
ATCCAACCCTACCTCGGCTGGGAGTTCGGAAAGAAGATCCTCGTCCTCCTCGCTGTGTACTGGCTGCTGAGGCGGCTTCTCTTGAAAGACGGGTGGCTGTCGGAACAGCTCGGTAGTCTGTTTGGTTCGCGGTTTTCCGAGGGTCAGCTGCGACGCGAGGCCCGTAAGGCCGAACGAGCTGGAGATTGGTCGTCCGCGGGACACATTCACGAAGAGCTCGGTGATCTGAATCGCGCGCTCGACTGCTTCGAGCAAGCTGAGGAGTACCACCTCTGTGGAGAGCTATGCGTGCGCATGGGCCGCAAGGACTTCGCTGCCGAGTGGTTTCTGCTCGCCAAGGATAGGAAGCGCGCGGCTCGCTTGTACGAGGAAGCGGGCAAACGCGACCGCGCGGCCGAGGTCTATTTGGAGGCCGGATGTTTTCTCGATGCCGCGGCCATGTTCGGCAAAGCGGGGAAATTCGATCGGGCGGGGGAGCTCTACGCCAAAGGCGGCTACTATCTCAAGGCGGGCGTGGCCTTCGAGAGCGCGGGTGACTTCGGGCGCGCGGCCGAGCTCTTCGAGCGACAGATGGCCGAAGTGGCTCAAGGGACGCAAGGCTACCTTTCCGAGAAGCAACGCGCGGAGCTCGCTCGACTCTCCGCACGCGCGGCGCGCGGGTTCGAAAAAATTGGAGAAGGGAAACGGGCCGCCGCGATCCTAGAACGAGGCGGGCAGTACGGCCTCGCGGCCTCGGTTTGGGAGAGGCTCGGGGAGCATCGCCAAGCGGGCGAGCTCTACCGCAAGTCCGGTCAGGTGCACAAGGCCGCGGAGATGTTTGCGCAACTCGGAGACCAGCGCACGGCCTCGGAGCTCGAGGGGGAACACCAGCTTTCCCTGGGCAACGAGCCCGTGGCCGCGGAATGCTTTTTGAAAGCGGGAGATGCCATCCGTGCGGCGGAGCTCTTCGAGAACGTGAGGGAGTACGTCCGGGCGGCGGAGTGCTACCAGAGCGCCGGTGCCTTCGCGAACGCCGCGGACGCGGCGGTGCGAGCCGGCGAGAAGGCCCGCGCGGCGGCGTTCTTCGAGAAGGCCCAACAGTTCGATCGCGCGGCCGAGATGCGAGCCGAGCTCGGACATTTCGATTTGGCCGCCAAATTCTTCGCGCAATCGGGACGCTATTTCGAGGCGGCCCAGGCGGCGGCGAAGACAGAGGCGGAGGAGGAAACGGTGAGCTATCTGCAGCAGGTGGCCGCCGACGACGCTCAATACCAGGAGGCGACGGTTCAGCTGGCCCGGCTCTTCGTTCGGCGCGGGTGGACCAAGCTGGCAGTCGAGAAGCTCCTGATGGTGCTGGCAGGCCAGGACGTTCGCGCCGACAACCTCGGCCTTTGGGACGTTCTCGCGAAGGCCTACGAGGCGGAAGGTAATTTGCAGAAGGCCGCCGACCTGCTCCACCGCATCATGGCGGTTCAATACGATTTCAACGAGGTCGATAAGCGTCACGCTCGCGTGTTGGAGCGGATTACCGAGGAGAAGAAGCGCGAGGACGCCGTCAGGACCGGAAGTCGTCCCGCGCCGGTCTCCGGCGGGGGGGAGACCCTGAATGGAAACCGGTATGAGCTGAAGAAGATGCTCGGCCGAGGAGGCATGGGCGCCGTTCATCTAGCGTATGACTCGTTGTTGAAACGGCACGTCGCCTACAAGGTGCTCTCCAGTGATCTCGCGCGAAGCCCCGAGGCCCGCGAGCAGTTGCTCGAAGAAGCTCGGGCCGCCGCGGCGCTCAACCACCCGAACATCATCACCGTCTTCGATATCGGCTTTAAAGGCGACCAGCCCTTTATCTGCATGGAGCTTCTCGAGGGCGAGACCTACGCGGCGCTGGTGCGCCGCAAGAAGCGACTCGAGATCCCGGACGTGATGCATCTACTGGTCTCGGCATGCCAGGGCCTCGACCACGCTCACCGACGAGGCATCGTTCACCGTGATCTCAAGCCATCGAATCTCTTGCTCACGACCGAGAACCGCGTGAAGATCGTGGACTTCGGGCTGGCGCGGCTCGCGTCGGGCAAGGAAGAGAGCGAGAACAACTCCATGTCCGGCACGCCGAAGTACGTCTCACCCGAGCAGGCACGGGCTCAAGAGACCGATGCCCGCTCCGACATCTACTCACTCGGTGCGTCGGTCTACGAGTTGCTTATCGGGCGTGCCCCGTTCACCGAAGGAAACCTCGTCATGCAGCATCTCTACTCGCCCGTGCCTCCGCTCAGGAATCAAAGACCGGAGATACCTGAGCCCCTAGAAGAAATCGTACTGCAGTGTCTTGCCAAGAATCCGAACGATCGCTTCCAATCCGCCGGTGAGATCCTTACCGTCGCCACCGCCGGCAAGCTGCTCTAACCTGCCGGAATCGGGGATTCAAGCCTTGGGGTGGGTCTTTTCGTAAACCTCGAGCAGCTTTGCGGTGCTGAGATGCGTGTACTTCTGAGTCGTGGAGAGACTGGAGTGGCCCAGAAGCTCTTGGATCGATCGGAGATCCGCCCCGCGCTCGAGGAGGTGGGTCGCAAAAGCATGCCTCAGACTGTGCGGTGAGAGACCGGAACGTAGCGCCGCCTGCTTCAAGTACTTCTGAACGAGCCGGTGAATGCTCCGTTCGGTCAGCCGTCGGCCCCGCGCGTTCAGGAAGAGCGCGTCGGTGCCCGGACCTCGTCCGGCGAGCTCCTTGCGATCTCGGAAATAAGTCTCCAAGGCGTCCGCAGCCGGCTCGCCGTACGGCACGAGCCGTTCCTTTTTCCCTTTTCCGCGGGTGCGAACCAACCGTGCATCGAGCTCGAGCGAGCTGCGGTCCAATCCGACGAGCTCGCCGACTCGCAGTCCGGTCGCGTAAATGAGCTCCAGAATGGCCTGATCGCGGCGGCCCAGCGCTTGCGAACGGTCGGGGCACTCGAGGAGTCTTTCCACCTCGTTTTCTTCGAGGCGGCTCGGGATCTTCTTCTCCTGCCGCGGCGTCGAGATCAAACGTGCCGGGTTCTTCTCGAGGACGCCTTCGCGGGTAAGATAGCGAAAGAACGTTCGGAGCGCGGCGAGCTTCCTGGCGATCGAGGAGCGGGCCGTGCCCTGATTGTGAAGGTGGGCGAGGAATCCCCTGAGCGTCAGCACGTCGACGTCACCGAGCGAGCCCTTCTGCGGATCCATCCCCCATTGATCTTCGAGAAAACCGAGGAATTGGTCGAGGTCGGCCCGATAGCTCTTGACGGTGTGCGCCGAAGCCCCGCGGCGGTGCTCGAGATCGTCGAGAAAAGCTCGTCGGGCGTCAAGCATTGGTGGCATTGGCGCTGGTAACACGACTCGCGGGCGGATTCGCTCGCGGAGAGGAAGACCCGATCGTGGCTTCCGCGACGAAGGCGTCCATGTCGACGAGGGCTCGGAGTACGATCGCCCGCTTGCGTTCGCCCTTGTTTCGTACCGTAGGCGCGAGCGGCGGCAGGAGCCCGAAGGCAATGTTCGTTGGCTGATAGTTGTCCGGGCTCGAGTGGGAAATGTAGAACGCGAGCGCCCCGAGCGCGGTCGAGCGGGGCGGCGTAAGCGTTGGAAGCTTCTGGGCGAGCCGCGCGGCGTTGATGCCGGCCAACAAACCAGAGGCGGCGGACTCCGTGTAACCTTCGACGCCCGAGATTTGACCGGCGAAGAAGAGATCGGCGCGTCGGCGAGTCTGGAACGTGGGTATCAACACTGCCGGAGCGTTGATGTAGGTATTCCGATGAATCATGCCGAAGCGAGAGAACTCGGCTTTCTCCAAACCCGGGATGAGCCGAAGGATTCTCTTTTGCTCGCCCCACGGGAGCTGATTCTGAAAACCGACGATGTTGTAGAGGCTCGCCGCGAGATCGTCTTGACGCAGCTGAACGGCGGCGAAAGGGCGCTTGCCGATTCGAGGATCCACCAGTCCCACCGGCTTCATCGGACCGAAGCGGAGGGTGTCGTAACCACGTTGCGCCATCACCTCGATGGGCAGGCAACCTTCGAAGAAACGTGCGTCGTCGATGTCGTGAAGCTCCATGGGAGCTGCGGACTGGAGGGCGTCGTGGAAACGGCGATACTCAACCTCATCCATCGGGCAGTTGATGTAATCGTCACCACCCTTACCGTAGCGCGAGGCTCGAAAGGCCCTGGTCATGTCGATGCTTTCGGCTTCCACAACCGGACTCACCGCGTCGTAGAAATAGAGGCTTTCCTTACCGGTGAACTCCGTGATCGATTCGGTGAGCGCGTCCGAGGTCAGGGGCCCGGTGGCCACGATGGCGATGCCCTCTTCTGGAATGGACGGGACTTCCTCCCGACGAAGTGTCAGGTTGGACATGCTCGAGAGCGTCTCTTCGATGCGCGCGGCGAAGACGTCCCGGTCGACCGCCAGCGCCGATCCGGCGGGCACCCTGGCCTGGGACGCGGCCTCCATGACGAGCGAGCCGAGCCGTCGCATCTCTTCTTTGAGCAGGCCGTGAGCGGTCTCCAAGCGATCCGAGCGCAGTGAGTTGCTGCACACGAGCTCGGCCAAGCGGTCGGTGCGATGAATGGGAGTTCGCCGCCGGGGTCGCATCTCGAAGAGATGGACGGGAACGCCGCGAGTGGCGATCTGCCAAGCCGCTTCCACCCCTGCCAACCCGCCCCCGATCACGGTGACGTGTTTCATGGGCCTCGGCGGTGGCTACGTGGCGCTTGCTTCGGCGACGGAGCGCTTGAACTTGCAGTCTTCCTTGTAGCAAGCCAAGTGCGGTCCGTCTCGCTTGGAGGTTTTCTCGATGAGCAGCGGGCTCCCGCATTCCGGGCAGGGCTCGGCGATCGGTTTGTACCAGACGGTGAAGTCGCAGTCGGGGTAGTTGCCGCAACCGTAAAAGAGCTTCCCGCGTCGTGAGCGTCGCTCGACGATCTGTCCGCCGCAGTTCTCGCGCGGGCATGCCACGCCCACCTCTTTCTGCTTGATGTATTTGCAGTCGGGATAGTTGCTGCAGGCCGTGAACTCACCGAAGCGGCCGTGTTTCAGCACGAGATGGTTCTGACAGCGAGGGCACTTTTCTTCGAGAGGCACATCGGCCTTCGAAGCCACGCTCCCGTCCTTGCCGCGAAGAATGCGGCGGGTATTGCGGCAATCGGGGTAGCCGGAGCACGCCAGGAATTGTCCGTAGCGGCCTTTCTTGAGAACCATGGGCTTGCCACACTTCTCGCAGCTCTCTCCCTCGAAGGAGTCCGGATCGGCGGAACCGTCGACCCCGTAGTTCTGCACCTCGCGCGTGTTACGGCAGTCCGGATAGGCGGAGCAGGCGAGAAAGTGTCCGAATCGGCCCCATTTGATGACCATCTTCGAACCGCACTTGTCGCACGTTTCTTCGGTCGGGATCTCTTGGGCCTTGACGTTGGTCATGTTGGTCTGGGCTTCGTCGAGATCCTTGCGGAACTTCTTGTAAAAATCGTCGACCGTGGTCATGTAGTTGGCACGACCCTCCTCGATTTCGTCGAGGAGCTCTTCCATGCGCGCGGTGTACTCGACCTCCATGATGTCGGCGAAGTTCGCGGTAAGTAGATCGGTGACGAGAAAACCGAGCTCGGTGGGGACGAACTTACGTTCCTGCTTCTGGACGTAGTCGCGGTATTGGAGCACCGACAGGATCGAGGCGTAAGTGCTCGGCCGCCCGATGCCCTTTTCCTCTAGCTCCTTCACCAACGATGCCTCCGTGAACCGAGGCGGGGGCTGGGTGAAATGTTGTTCCGGTTTCAAGGACTGCAGCGCGAGTTGTTCCCCCTCGTTCAGCTTCGGCAGCTTCCCGGAAGCCTCGGCCTCGGCGGTCTCGCTGTCCTCCGCGTCGCTGTCCTTCTTGACCGCCTCCTCGTCCTTGCCTTCTTCGTACAAGCTCAGAAAACCCGGGAACTTGAGGACCGAGCCGCGCGCGCGCAGGTCGAAACGCCCCGCCTTGATGTCCACGACGGTCTCGTCGAACACGGCGGGCGGCATCTGCGAGGCGACGAATCGGGTCCAGATCAACTTGTAGAGCTTGTACTCGTCTTTGTCCAAGTAGGCGGTCACTGAATCCGGCTCGCGCACGGACGACGTCGGGCGGATGGCTTCGTGGGCGTCCTGTGCCCCCTTCTTGCTCCGATAGATGTTCGGTTTCGCGGGGACGTTGTCCTTTCCGAAACGCTCAGTGATGTACTCGCGAACCTCGTCCAGAGCCTCGTTCGCAACTCGAGTCGAGTCGGTCCTCATATAGGTAATGAGGCCGATGGGCCCTTCCTCGCCGAGCTCGATACCCTCGTACAAGCGTTGGGCCACCATCATCGTTCGCTTGGCCGTGAAACCGAGCTTGCGGGCGGCTTCCTGCTGGAGCTTGCTGGTGATGAACGGCGGGACCGGATTCCGTTTTCGCTCCTTCGCGGTAATCTTGTCGATCTTGAACTCGAGCTTTTCAAGCTCCGAGGTAACGGCCTTCGACGATTCCTCGTTCTTTAGGTCGACGGCCTTGCCATCGATCTTGACCAGCTTGGCGAGGAAGGGGGGCGGCTGCGAACCGAGAAACTCGGCGTGGATGGACCAGTATTCTTCCGACTGGAAGGCGCGAATCTCCTTCTCGCGGTCACAAACCAATCGGAGAGCCACCGACTGAACGCGCCCAGCGGATAGGCCGCGGCGCACCTTCTCCCACAGCAACGGGGAGAGCTGATACCCGACCAAACGGTCTAGCACGCGGCGCGCTTGCTGAGCGTCAACCTTGTTCTGGTCGATCTTGCCGGGATTCTTGAAGGCTTCCTGAATCGCTTTCTTCGTAATCTCGTTGAACATGACCCGGTGGATCTTGGTCTGGGGAGCCTTGAGCTCCTCCGCGAGATGGAAACAGATCGCTTCGCCTTCCCGATCCGGGTCCGGCGCCAGGTACACGTCTTTTACTTTCTTCGCCGCCTGCTTGAGCTCCGTCAACACCTTCTTGCGCGCGGGAATGACGACGTACTTGGGATTGAAACCTCTTTCGACGTCGACTCCCAGCTTGCTCTTGGGCAAATCGCGAACGTGTCCCATGGAGGCTTTCACGAGGTAGTCTCGACCCAAGAACTTGTTGATGGTTTTCGCCTTCGCGGGCGACTCAACGATAACCAACGATTTCGCCATGGTACTAGTTTAGCGCCCTGTGCAAGTTTTATCCCGAAGGGGGTCGGGATCGAAAGATTGCGGGCGAGTCCGCCTCCCTGGTGAGTCTATCCAGTTTCGTTCTTATCGTTGTTGCGACCATCTTTGATCCAGTAGAAACCTCCGGGAAGCAAGCCTACTACGTCCTTGAGCCGCAGTCCCGCGAGAGCCGTCTTGACCCTCGATGCGGGCATGCCCGCGAGCTCGACCAGTCGATCACTATCTGCTGTGCCGGTGTTACGTAGACTATTGAACACGATCTCCTCGTCTTCTACAAGTTCTACGGGGGAAGTGCCGCTCGGCCACCCGTTCGTCGTTTCCGGCTGCAACCTCCGGCGGATTTCCGGACTGAGCTCATCGAGCACGTCATCGACCGAGGTAATGAGCTTGGCACCGTCTTGGATGAGTCGATGCACGCCGAGCGTCGTGGGCGAGTCGATGGGGCCAGGCAGCGCGAAGACTTCTCGGTTTTGCTCCAGAGCGTGGCGTGCGGTAATGAGGGAGCCACTGCGTACCGCGGCTTCGACGACGATCGTTCCGAGCGTCATGCCCGCAATGACACGGTTGCGCATCGGAAAGTGACCGGGGAGCGGAGGCGCGTCGAGCGGAAGCTCGGAGATGACTGCGCCGTTCAGCGCGATTTTCTCGGCGAGTCGTCGATGCTCGGAAGGGTAGAGTCGATTGAGGCCCGAGCCCAGCACCGCGATCGTTCGCCCACCAGCCTCGAGCGCGGCTCGGTGTGCCGCGGCGTCGATGCCGTGGGCCAGCCCGCTGACCACGCTTGCGCCGCGTCGCGCCAGCGCCTCCGCGAACCGATGGCAGGCCGCAAGACCGTAGGCGCTCGCCCGCCGCGAGCCCACGACGGCGATGGCGAGCTCGTCGACTTCGACGGGTCCTCCCCAAACGTAAAGTACCAAGGGAGGGTCTTCCATCGCCGCTAGTAGCCGCGGGTATTTCGGGGAGAGGAGATGGACGAGATGGAACCCTCGGCGCGTTGCGCCGTCGTATTCGCTGACCGCGCGCTCGAACGGCGGCGAGGGGATCGAGGACTTCAGGCGGGTTAGGGCCGCCTGGTAGTCACCGTACCGACGAACGAGCCGGACTTTGTCTCTCAGGGGAATGCCTGCCAGGAGACTCAGCGCCAGCGCGGCCACCAGCGGCTTCTCGTTCGAAGCCGGTTCGGCGGGGTGTTTCATCTGTGAGAGCGTCTCCTCGGAGTCCAACCAGCGTCAGCGCGGCGAGTGGCCCCGGACCGAGCTCGCGAGCCCTGGCCGCATCGGCCAGTCCTCGGCCGAGTCCCGGCCATAGTAAGGAGGAGACGAAAAATGCTCAACGGGTCCCCCTCGATGGAACGCAAGAGCTTGCGCCCTGCCAGGGGGTGAGTTAACATACGATGGCCGGCCTGCCCCCGTGAAGGCGGCGCTTTTTTTCAATATCCGCCCATAAGTCAGGAACGCCTATGCGATTACCGCACCGGTTCCGATCACTACTGATCGTTTTGGCGCTCGCCCTGACAGCTCTTGCTTCGCCCCTCGCTGCGGATACGAAGCCCGAGGACCTGGCGAAGAAGCAAGTCGAGTTTGGCGTCGAGGTCGCCCGCATCGGCCTCTGGAAAGAGGCGGTCTACCGATGGCAACGGGCGGTGGAGCTCGATCCCTCGAACGCCAGCGCGCGCAACAACCTCGGAGTCGCCTACGAGCAAGCGGGCCAGTTCGATCTCGCCGATGAACAGTATCAGCGAGCCTTGGAGCTGGACTCGAACAACGTGTATATCCGACAGAATTTCGAGCTTTTCAGGGAAGCGTATGAAAAGAGGAAGAGAAAGGACGGAGGCACTCCTTAGACTTGCCGTCAGAAGGGCAGGCGGCCTCATGTCTGTCTACCCGGCCTCGGCCGGGTTGGTCCTTGCCGCAGTCGTTTCCTGCACGTCTTACTACGACATTCCGATCGAAGTTCCGATTTCCGCCAAGCTCGACGTTTCCGGTTTCAACCGAGTTCTGGTGGCGAGCTTCGTGACGCAGACGAGCGAGGATCTCGATCTGGACGCGGAAACCGTCCGCCTTCTCCGAAACCAACTGCGAACCCGTTCCCAACTGCGAGTCATCGAGGCCGAGCTTCCTCCCCTGGGAGACTTCTCCGAGTCAACGCTCGAGCGGAGCGGCAAACTCGCCGAGTACGAGCGGCTGGAAGGAGTGGCGAGAGCCCAGGGCGAAGAAGAAATCTCGCGCCAAGAGTGGATCGACATGGAGCAAGACAAACTCTTGGCCGATGAAGAGTACTGGCGGAAGCTGGGCGAGGAGTATCAGGAACCGCTCATCGTGAGCGGCCGCCTCACGTTCAGCTCCGAATCGCGCTCCGGCTTCGAGCGGGGTGATCGCTACGTACGAGACGCCTATGGCCGGCCGCGGCTCGTCCGCAGCAGCAGCTTTCAGGACCGGACGGGGTACATCTTGTCCGCCGAGTTCTACTTCATCGATGGCCGCACCGGGAAGTCCATCCACCGAGAGCGGTTTACCGAAGAGGTCATTTATGGCCAGGAGGAGCGGACTTCGGCCCTCTCGTCGTATTTCGAGCTCATGGATCGCCTACTCCCCAATTTCTTGAGCATACTGAGCCCCCAGACGTTCCGAGGTACGCGCGTACTATTGAAATGAGAAAGGATCGAACGAAACAGTCGTCGGTGGCCAGCGACGGCAAGGATCTAGTCTCGCTGGCGTTGGTAACACCCGGCGGATCCAGCGAGGCATACTAATGACCGACATAGTAAGAAGTAGGCTTATCGGGCAGTTTGGCGGGGTGGCTCTAGTTCTCGCGGTGGCGGTTGGTTCGGCAACCGCGCAGCAGGTACAATTCCGACCCTACTACGGCAAGAACAAAGTCAAGTACGACCATCCTAATTGGCAGGTCTACCGTGCACCTCATTTCGAGGTGTACTACTATCCCGAGTTCGAGCAACACTTGGGTCGGGTGGTGAGCTACGCGGAAAGCGCGTACGAGAGAGTCTCTAACGAGCTCAAGCACGAGATCTCGTTTCCCATCCCGTTGATACTCTACAAGACCTTCTCGGAGTTTTCCCAGACGAATCTCTTTCCCTCCGAAGTCCCCGAGGGCGTCTTGGCCTTCGCGGAGCCGGTACGCGACCGCATGGTTCTTCCCATCGACGAGCCACCCGACAAGCTGCAAGAGCTCATCATCCACGAGCTGACTCATATCTTCGAGTTCGACATCATCCCCCGGTCGCTGGTGCGCCGGTCCGTGCCGCTTTGGATTGATGAGGGACTAGCCGATTACATGACGGGAAACTGGGACACGCTGGATCTGATGACGATTCGCGATGCCGCGGTGACGGACGAGATCCCCACTCTGGAGGACCTCAACCTGGAGTTCTCGCGAGCTCCCTACAACTTCGGTCACGCCATCTTCGAGTTCATGGAAGAAAGGTTCGGAAAGGAAGGCGTACGCCAGTTCCTGTTCTCCCTGCGGCGGGCGGTGGTGGGGGGGGTGAGCTCCGACGTCTACGAGCAGTCGTTTCGCATGAGTCCGGACGAGTTCGACCGGCAGTTTCAAAAGTGGTTGAAAGAGCGGTTCAAGCCTTTCCGGGACAAGGAGATCCCCACCGACTACAGCCGCGATTACGCGCCGAATCCCCGACGTCAGGGTAAGTGGGTAGCGGCCTTGACCGCGTCCCCCTCTCCCTCACGTGAGCTGGTCGCGGTACTGAGCTACAACCGGCGGGACGCCGAGCTTGACGTGGTTCTCATTTCGGGACGGGACGGCTCCCTGATACGCAATCTAACGCCAGGCTACAGTGGGGACTTCGAGTACATTCCGCTCGTTGGTCAGGATGCCTTCCTAGGCTCGGCTATCGCTTGGACTGCAGACGGGGAGCAGTTGGCGTTCTTTGGGCGCTACCAGAAAAGGCGCGCGCTCGTCATGACCAACGTGCTGACCGCTCGGGTGGAGCGCCGTTACGTCATGCAACTCGATAGCGCTGCCTTTCCGAGCTTCAGCCCCGACGGGAAGTACGTGTATTTTTCCGCCTTGCAGGATGGGGTGGGAGACATCTTCCGGATGGATCTCGCGACCGAAGAAGTCGTCAATATCACTCAGGATGAGTTCGCCGACAAGTTTCCGATCGTCCATCCGGATGGTGAATGGCTCTATTATTCGCGCCGGATCAGCGGTCATGACAAGCTCTACCGTCTTCCACTCAATGATCCGTCCAAGAAAGAGCAGCTCACCTTTGGGCCCTTCGACGATGAGGCTCCGGCATTTTCCTTGGACGGCAAGCTGCTCTTCCACGTCTCGAACGAGGACGACAACATTTTCAACCTGCGTTCGTTGAATCTGGAAACGGGGAACGTCATTCAATACACCGACACGCTGGGTGGTAACTTTGCCCCGGCGGTCGTGCTGGACGAGACGGACAAGGAACAGCTCCTTTTCACGAGCTATTACAAGGGAGAGTACGGGCTCTACCGCCTGAGCCTCGAGGAGCCGGTCAAGGAGATCGCCGCCGATCAGATCGTTCGCACCGAGGGGCCGGTCATCGATTTCGTACCGCCCGTCCTCCATCAGGTGATTCCGGAGAACAAGCGAAAGAAGGGGCAGTTCGAGAAGCTGTACGTCGCTGGTGCGCCGCCCATCGCGGTGGGGGTCAACAGTGACGGCAGCTTCTACGGAGGCACGGGCATCGCATTCACGGACGTGCTCGGGGATCAAAACTTCGCCTTCTTCGCCTTGTCGATTCGCGAGTACCGCAACTACTCCGGAAGCTGGACCAATCTGAGTCACCGATTTCAATACGCGCTCGGTGGTTTCCACACCACGAGCTTCTTCTATACGAATCCCTTCATCCTTGGGCAACCGTCGAACCTGTTCACCCGTCAAGGTGAGATCGCGACGCTCACCCAAGGCGGGGGCGCTTTCACGGCCATCTATCCTCTCGATCGTTTCCGGCGATTGGAGTTGAGGACTGGTATCATCAACCAGAGCACCAACTTCGAGAATCCTTTCCTGGATCCGGATATCAATCCGGACGGGATCGGTTTCGATCCGGCCGTCTTCGAAGCATTTCAAGAATCCCTGGAGAGACGCTTCCCGAATGGGACGATCCTTCCGATCGGGCTCTCCTTGGTCACCGAAACGACGCGCTTTCGTAATTTCGGCCCTCGAGCCGGAAGCACGATGCTATTGAGCGCATCCGTCTCTCCGGG
>JBOGJF010000600.1:0-3224 GCA_050747785.1 Vicinamibacteria bacterium | reverse complement strand
GACGATCACGGCGGCCGAGAGCCCGGGGTTCGGGAACGCGATCTGCAGGCCGAGGCCGCCGAGGATGACACCGGTCACCGCGGTCCCGACCAGCAGGTTCCGCTTGCGGTCGATGTAGTGGAGGAAGAACGCGGCGACGCACGCCACGGTTCCCGCCGCCAGCGCCAGGTACGGGTCGCCGCCGTGGTTCGGCACCATGTGCGCGGCGAAGTCCGGGAGTTCCGCCGAGACACCGGAGAAGGAGAAGACGAAGATCAGCAGCATCATCGTGGCGAAGAAACCGAGGATGACGACGACGATCAGGTTGATGATGTAGTACTGGCCGTGCTTGCGGAAGAACCCCTTCTCCTCGGGAAGCCCTTCGTCCTCGGTCGGGGGCCCGCCGAAGAGCGAGAGCTTCGGCTTGGTGGACTTCCCGAGCGTTCCGGACGCTGGCGCCGTTGCCCCGGCCGTTCCCGCTGTGTCCGGGCCGGCAGCCTTCGCGGGCGACTTCGGCGTGCCAGCCCCGGGCCTCCCATCGGCCGCGCCTCGGGGTGGTGACACCTTGGGCCCTGGTCTCGGTCTGACCGTCGACTTGGGGGCCGGCGGTTTCGGAGGCGGTTTCTGACCCTTCTTGCCTCCCAGGAGGCCGATGAAAGTCTTCGGGCCGGTGCCGTTCGATCTCGCCTTCCTCGGACTTGCAAGTTCGAGGTCAAGGTCGTCCTCGTCGAGGTCGTCGTCGTAAAGATCGCTGTAGATGTCCGGGTCCTCCGGCAGGGGAGCAGGCGGGGGCGGTGCGGAAGGCTTGCCGTTCGAGCCGCGTTCGGGGGTAACCTTCACCGCCACGCCGTTTTTCGGCGTGCCTTCCTTGCCTCCATCGGCTTGCCTCAGTCCGAAGAACCCTTGCTTCCTCGGCCCGGCTTGGGCCGGAGATGGTGCTTTCGCTGACGGAGCTTCGCCTCCCCGGTCGGCGCCCGGCTGAGGAGCGCCGCGCCTCCTCGCGGACAGAGCCTCACCTCCGTTAAGGTGCCCTCTCCACGCCACTCCACTTAGATATCACGGGCACCCTGGAGAGGGTTACCGCCGTTTATAAATGATGCGTGGCGCGAGGCTTTCGAGCCTAACCCCTCCTCCGGGTGGCTTCGGCAACGATCAATCGAGATCTTGCGGTCTGTCGGGCCGAAGCACGCGGTGTTGCTCGCCTAGAAGAAGAATCCCTGCCAATCACACGAAGTAGCAAAGGAAAGTGCCACCACTATCGACGCACACCCGCCGTCGCCCCAATGCCCGTAATGTGCGGCCACCGCACTCCACATATAATGACATTGATTTGTTTCGGAGCTCATGGCAGTCTTCGCACCTCCCGTTAACCTGCGATTCCGCTTGCCCATGATGTTCACGCCTCCACATAAAGCGTCGTCTGCCGGCGCTCCAGGTTGACTTCCTTCCGGTGGTGTCGCGCGGCGAGGATCCTCGCTCGCCGCTCCTCGTGGAGAGCGACCGGGTCGCCTCGGTAGTAGTCCACCGGTCGAAGATACCCGAGCGAACTGTGGTACCGGACGTTGTTGTAGTGATCGATGATCTCGTCGATTATCCGCCTCGCCTCTTCGAAGTCCTTCAGCTCTTCCGGTAACGCGTCCTTGATCGTGCGCATCGACCGCTCGCAGATCGCGTTCTGCTGCGGCGTGTGTGGATCGATTCTGTGGTGACCGACGCCGTTGTACGAAAGCACGCGCTTGAACTCGCGGCTGATGAAAGGTGAGCCGTTGTCGGAGACGACGATCGGCTTCAGATCGCCGAGCTTCGAGAACGCGTCCTGCGCCGCCCAGCCGACCGTGTACTGGTCCATGCTCGTGATGAGCTCGTGGTGCGTGATGTACCTCGAATACTCGTCGATGAACGTCAGGAGGTAGTAGTTCCTCCCGCCGATCTTGATGTACGTGATGTCCGTCGCCCACTGCTCGTCGGGCTTCGTCGCCTTGAACCTCGGCTTGGTCTCCGCTTGTTCATCGGGCCTGTCCCACTGCGGAATGAGGTTTTCTTCGACGAGGATGCGATAGACGCTGGACGGAGAGACGGCGACGACGTGAGCATCGACCATCCTCCACGCCAGTTCGCGGTGTCTCGGATTTGGATGCTCTCGCGCGTAGACGATGATCGCCTCGCGCTCTTCGGGAAGGACTTCATAGACGTTCGACCAGCGTGCTGGTTGACGTGAGACGCCGTTCCATCTCAACCAGCGATAGTACGTCGTCTCCGGAATGTCGAGCTTCTCCAGAACGCGGCTGGTCGGCCAGCCGCTTCTTTCGGCGGTGGTTCTCACCACTTCGATGATCTTTGCTCTCTCCTCTGCGGTCGTCAGTGCGCTCGTGCCGGAGGCCAACGCCCCTTTTTTAACTCCAGATTCTCCGACGTGATCTCCGCGATCACCGACTTCATCCGCTCGTTCGATGCCCGGATCTCGTCTTCCTCGGCGGTCGATCGGCCGTTTCTCTTCCGTTTGAAGACTTCCTCCGCGCTCGCTACGAGGCGGCCGTGCCACTCGTGCCACTGGCTCGTCGGCACGCCGTATTTCCTGCACACGACTCCGATCCCGCCGGGGTCGCGCAGACCCTCCATCACGATTCTCATCTTGTCCGTCGGCGTCCACTTTCGTCGCATCCGTGGTCTCTCGGTGGTGTCCATCTCGCTCGCCTCCTCGTTGTTCGGGCGAACGGGGGCGCAGCCTATTGAATGTGGCGATTACTGCCATCTGCTCCGAAACAGTACAACATTGACCTGGTTATCATTCAGGATAATCGGTTGGTTGGTGTTGTCATACCAGACAGGATTGCCGCACCAAGAGGCGATGGCTTGAATCAAGTGGCGGTTATCGTAAGCATCGTGACGTGTTTCGAATTGACTGGTGCTCATCACAATCGCAGGGAGTCGAGGAGGTCGTTGCGAATGGCCAGGGTGCTCGCGCCCTTGTACTTGCTCGCAACCATGATTATTCTTGGGCCATTCTCTTCTGGGGCCCCCGCAGTGATTTTGAGCGAGGGTGGACCCAACAAACCTCTATCCAATGAAGTCTATCAGACCAGTTGGCCTCAAGAGGGCCAGAGTTCCCGCAGAAATGGCTACTATCCGCAAGGACCTTGGAACTTGGACACATCCAACTTCTCAAGGGGAATGGATTCTTACGTATATACTGCGCCGGCTGTTATCGTGAAGGATACAGTTGGCGCAAGACGACTGATCTTGAC
>JBOGJF010000599.1:0-5643 GCA_050747785.1 Vicinamibacteria bacterium | reverse complement strand
GCGTTGTGCTTCTGTCCTTCATCGCTTCCTTCTATCTGGCCAATCGGCTGCTCGCCCCCATCGAAATGCTGCGTCGAGAGCTTGCGCGGATCGACACCGGGAGTGAAGGACCACCGCTCGATCTCAGAAACGAAGAGGACGTGAGCCGTGTCGCCGACTTCTTCGCCTCGATGAGTCGGCGCCTGGCGGACGATCGAAGGCTGAGAGAGTCGGGTGAAGCGTGGCTCGAGACTATGTTGGGAGGCTTCGCGGACGCGGTGATGGTGGTGAGCCGGGAGCGGAGGATTCTCTCGCTGAACCATCCGGCCGGCGAGCTCTTGGGACGCTCTCCGAGCGACTTGCAAGGGAAGCCGCTCACCGAGGTCCTGCCCCCCGATGATCCTCTGCAATTGATCGTCGAAGAAGCCTTTGCCACCCAGCAGGCCGTTGGTCCGCGCATCGTGCCGTTGCGGGTGGCGGATCGCGAGGTGCCCCACACCCTGACGGCGCAGAGGTTGGGGGAGACGGACATTTTTGGCGTGATGGTGAGCGCACGCGACATGGAGAAGCTCTCCCGATTGGGTTCTCATTTGTCCTATTCCCAGAAGCTGGCCGCGCTGGGGCGGTTGACGTCCGGCGTCGCACACGAGATCAAGAATCCTCTCAACGCCATGGTGATCCACGTGGAGCTCCTTCGCCAGAAGCTCGGGAAGGGAAGTCCCGAGGCGCGAGGTTACCTAGACGTCTTGGAGGAAGAGATTCGGCGCCTGGATGGGGTCATCCAAGGCTTCCTGAAGTTCACTCGGCCCGAGGAGCTCCAGTTGGAAGCGATTCGCATCGAAGAGGTGTTGAGTGAGGCGACGCGGCTGCTGGTTGGGGAGGTCGAGAGGAACGGGATCCGGATGGAAACGCAAATCGCCCCAGATCTCCCCAAGGTATACGGCGACCGCGAGCTGCTGCAACAAGCCGTGCTGAATCTGTTGATCAACGCTTGCGAGGCGATGCCCGAGGGTGGCGAGTTGCGCTTGACCGCCAATCACCCGGAGGAAGGCCGAGTGGTTCTGGACATTCAAGACACCGGGGTCGGCATTGAGACGGATGAGCTTCCCAAGATCTTCGACCTCTACTACACCACGAAGAGTCGCGGGAGCGGTATCGGACTCTCGATGGTTTACCGCATCATTCAGCTTCACGACGGAGACGTCAAAGTGGATTCTACGCCTGGACAGGGGACCCGGTTTACGATTACTCTGCCAGAGGTGTTGGTTTGACGACGAGGGGTCGGGGTTCCGTGTGGCGCCGTCTCGGTGCGGGCGTCCTGTTCGCCGGCGGGCTCGGCCTCATGGCCGGTTGCCACAAGAACGCGACCGTGGTGTTTCACCGGCCCCCCGCATCGGCGTCCGTCCCCGAGACGCCGCCCGAGGCGGCGGAGACGGAGCCGGAGGTCAAGAGCGCCGCGATCGAGCAGGAGACTGTGGCCGAAGAGCCGCCGCGGCCCACCGAGGAAACGCAGCCTCCGCGAGAGCCCTCCCCTCCTACGCCCACGCCGCCACCCGATCCCGAGCCGGCACCCCCTCCCAGGCCGGAGCTTCCCGGCAACCATCCGAACGCCGATGACGTGGAGACCATTGCGGTCAAGCTTCAGCGCACGACGGGTCTCTTTTCCGTGCTACGCAGCCGATCGCTGACGGTCAAGCAGCGCGAGCAGGTCGAGGCCGCTCAAGCCTTCGTGGCGCAAGCGCGAACCGCGCTCGACGAGGGCGACGTTTTACGGGCCGCCGTGCTCGGCGACAAAGGGTTCCTGCTTGCCGAGGACGTCGAGCGGGCGAGCCGCTAAGGCCTCGGGGCGCGTAGTTCTTACCTAATCCTCCTTTGACGCTACCAGGACAGCTCTTCGTAACCTCCAGGATTCTGAGGCTATGGGGGCGGCCATCCCCTGGCATGAACCTTGCTCTCCCGCAAAGGAGTTGACCGATACGCCTCGCCTGAGGCGCCGCAGGGAGGCCGGACCCTAGTACGTTCCAGGATTGGTAGAGTCATGAATCGTATTCTGATCGTCGAGGACGACCGACAAAACCGCGAGGGACTCCGAACCCTGGTGGCGAACGCCGGCTTTGACGTTACCGTGGCCGCTGACTACGGCCAGGCTGCCACGCTGCTTTCGACCGACCGATTCGATCTCTTGATCACCGACCTCGATCTACCGGGGGGTACCGGCCTGGATCTCGTCCAGCATGCGAAGGCGTTCTCTCCGCGGATCGCGACGATCCTGGTGACCGCCTTCGGCTGTAGTGAAGTGCGCAAGCAAGCGCAAGACCTGGATTTGGCAGGCTATTTCGAGAAACCGCTCGACCCCCAAGCCTTGTTAGAGCTCGTGAAGTCTTCGGTCGGCGGACGGAGAATCACTACCGCTCGATCTTGATTCGGTTCTCGACGCGATCCACTCCGACGACCGCCTCCGCACGACGTTGGGCGGCCTCCGCCTGCTCCCGGGTTTCGACGGTTCCCTCCAGAGTGACGACGCCGTCCCGGGCGGTGAGGGAAATATTCAGGCTCTTCAAATCCTTGTGAAGCAAGAGGCCGGTTCTCACCTTCGCGGCTAGCGAGACGTCGTCCAGCCGTTGCCCGAGACTTCTTTCCTCTTCCCCTTGGTCCGGCTCATTCGACGTACCGTCTTGGGCGATGAGGCCGGGGTTGACGGCCAATAGATTCTCGATCTGCTCGACACCAGGCACACTGGCAGCGATGCCCTCGGCCTCGGTCATTTCCGCTTTGCTTCCCACCTCGCCGGTGAGCGTGGCGACGCCTTGTCGCGTGCTCACGGAAATAGGCCGCTCGGCGAGCACCCGATGCAGAGCAAACGCCGTCTTCACCGAGGCAAGCGTGGCCGCGTCGTCCAGGCTTCCACCTACGAAGGGAAGCTCCTTGCTCTCTTGATACGAATAGGCTCCCCAGACGAGAGCAAGAAGCACGGCGAGATAGATGAGTCCACGAAACATTTTCAACATTGGCTCAACATTGGCTCAAAATGGGCTCAGCACTGGCTAGACACCTGCTTCGCCTCCAAACCGCGCGTGCTCCAGTGATTATCGTCAGGGGTACCCAGAACTTGCAAGCGCCAACCGACGATCTTGCGTGTGCTATAATCCGCCGCGCCCAGGACGCAATGGAAAGGAAGTTTGGTTGTCGATTGCCCTCCTGACTCTACTCACCCTCGCATCGGCCGCGCCCGCCGTTCAGGAATCGCAGCCCGAAACGCCTCTCGCGCACTACGAGAGGGGCATGGAGCTCTGGCGGGCCGGCCAGCCGGCGGAGGCGCTCCGGCATCTGATGAGTGCCTCGGTCGATCCGGAGCTCTCCCTCTACGCATCGCGGCAAGCTTCCCTGATGGGCGAGTTTGCTTTGGAGGTGCTCTACCATGGATTGTGGCATCGCGAAGCGGAGATCCAGAAGCAGAGCGCCATCATCCTCGGCTGGATCGGCAAACCCGACGCGGTCGACGCGTTGCTCTACCGAATGGGATTCCCGGACGCCCCCCTCGAGGTCGAGTACGCGCTTCGCAAGATTGGCGGCCTCACCGCGCCCCAGCTCCTCGCTCCGCTGGAGAACACCACCCTCGACAACTCCGCGCTGGTCGACCGCCAGGTGTCGAGCTTCGTGAGACTGTGTCAGGTGCTGGAGCTCCCGGTGGATCCGGAGCGCGTATGGACTCTCATCGACAGAATCGAGAAGGCTGGAGCGGACGACCTGGAAGAGCAGCCCATGGGGCACCGGGCCGACGCGCGTCTCCGCTTACTGCTTTTCCTGGCGGAGCGAGGTGTCGATGGAGCCGCCGCACCCCTCGCCGGCTCGGTGCGGGTCGGAGCGGGGGATGCCAATCGAACGATCGCGGAGGCCCTCATCGCTCTCGGTCCAGCGTCCCTCGAACCTTTGGAGAACGCCTTCCATGATGCCTCGGACGGATCGTTGCGTATTCTGCTGGCGGTCGCCCATTATTTCGCCTCCGGCGCCACCGAGGCTGCGATGAACGGTCCGATCGCGTTCGTGTTGAACGAGCTCTCCCCGGGATCCGCCCAGTCGACGGACTCAGCGGTCGAGCTCGCGAGCCTGGTGGCCCAATTCTCGCGGAAACCCAACCCCCTCCACTCCTGGTTCACCAACTATCCAGAACCGGCGGTTCGACGGGCGCTCGCTCCGGAGGTTCTCGACCTCGACGAGATGCGCACGCGGGCAGAGCTCGCGCCGTTCTTCTTGGACAAGACGCGGGATCGCGATCCGCAGGTTGCCGTGGCGCATCTGCGCGCCGTGTCGGCGATGCTACCGAACCCCCAAGTGGAGTCCAGGCTCGACGCGCTCGTCCGTTCTCCCGATGAGCCACTCCCGCTTCGGGAAGAAGCGTTGCGGATTGCAGCCGAGCACTCCCTGAATCCGATTCTCGTGCCGCTCCTGGCCCAGCAAGATCATCCTTTGAGGCTGCGAGCCGTCGAGGCCCTTGCAGAAAGTCCCGATAGTACCGATCCCGAGGTCGTGGCCGCCGTGCTCTCTATTTTGCGCGAGCCCGCGGCGAGTGCGACCAAGAGGGCGGCGATCGAGACCGTCGCGCAAAAATGGAAACGCCAAGACGCCCGACCGCTGCTCCTCGAGCTCCTTCGCTCCGGGGATCCCTTGTGGATCGCCGCGGCGCGTGGGCTTGCCGCGCTGGGCGTGGCGGAAGCCGCCGATCCCTTCATCGCCCAACTTAACTCGCCGGGTTCCGTCGCATCCATCGATCCCGAAGAAGCGAGCGCGATCTATTTCGCCCTGACCAGCATCCCCGCTCGGTTCGTGCGAGTCGGTGCGAACGAGTACCGATTCGATCGGCTTGCTCTCCAATGGGGACCGCCCCCGGGCAAGGTGCTGGTTATCCTTCGCGAACGGAGCGACTACCAAGGGTGGGTCAAAGTGGAGGAGCGGTGGGAAGGGGAACGGCTCTTTCGATTGGATGAGGGACGAGGCGAGCTGGTCTTCTACGATCGCGCCCTCTTCGAGCAAGTGGAACGAGGCGCCGGGGTCGTGTTGTTGGAAGAGACCGTCCGCCAGTCCGTGTTGAGTCCCCTGGAACTGACCGAGACACGTGAACAGAAGGCCGAGGTCTTGCCGGTTCTGCCCGCGCCGCCTTGGGCGGGATTGGAGGACGACGGGCTTCTTCTCCTCCATCAGGGCCGCTGGGTGACCGTCCCTCTCGGTCGGGATCTCCGCGACGAAGAAGAGAAGGATAGCTGGGGCCGGTCGGCAGTGGTGCCGCTACGTTTCTTCGATCGCGAGCGCATTCGCTGGTCCGAGAAGGCGCCGCCCGCGGGTTGGCTCCGGAACGATCCGCAGCCCGCGCCCTGAGCGTTTCCTCCGCGGTTTGGACCGCCTGAACCTATCCTCTATAATCAGGTGATATGGCAAACAAGACGAACTTGAACGAACTGCCGAAGACGCTGGGTGAGCTGAAGTCGAGTGATTTCTCGGAAAAGCTCTTGAAAGGCCGCGATGTCCGCGATGAGATTCGAGTCAATCTCACTCGAATGCTGGCCGCGGGAGAAGAGCTCTTTCCCGGCATCGTTGGCTACGAGGACTCCGTTCTTCCCCAGATTACCAATGCGCTTCTTTCCAAGCATCACTTCGTCCTTTTGGGGC
>JBOGJF010000598.1:0-2319 GCA_050747785.1 Vicinamibacteria bacterium | reverse complement strand
GGCGAACCTGTGACTCGACGAGCTTGCTCTGCAGACCTCGAACCGCTTCACTCTGCTGGACGGGATAGGGGCGGACCTCGCGAAGGGCCCGTAGCGAGGTAGGAAGTCGGGCAAGATTCCGTGAGGCGTGCTCCCGGATTTGCTCCAGGCTCGGACGGTCGGCGATCGTCTTGCCTTGCTTCATCACGGGAGAGAGAAGAGGATCCATGCCATCGAGTTTCTCGTCCCGGAGCGCGATGACGTCTTCCAGCATCTCTCCGGAGCCGGAGTAGCGTCGGAAGACTTGCTTGGGCCCGGCGAGGGTCTGCTTGTCCTGCGAGAGCTTGAGCACCGGCCGATGATTGTATTCCACGAGCTTGTAGACGATGTCGAGAACCGGTGCATCGTGGGAGACACCGAGGTGGCTCCCGACTCCGAAGCCATCGATGGGCGCGCCAGCGGCGAGCGCCTCTTCGATACGATACTCGTTGAGATTGCCGCTCGCGTAGATCTTAGCGTCGGGCAGACCACCCTCGTCGAGAATGCGCCTGACTTCCTTGGAGAGGGGAACCATGTCGCCGCTATCGAGCCGCACGCCGCGCAGCTCGGCGCCTCGACGCGCCATCTCCTGGCCCACCGTGACCGCCCGCCGCGCGCCTTCGATGGTGTCGTAGGTATCGATGAGCAGCACGGTGTTGGTGGGAAAGACTCGGGCGAAGGCACGAAACGCCTCGATTTCTTCCTCGAACGCTTGGACGAAGCTGTGCGCCAAGGTTCCCTCGATGGGTATTCCGAACTCCTTGCCCGCTAGAACGTTGCTCGTCGCATTGCAGCCGCCGATATAGGAGGAACGCGCGACCTTCAGAGCCGCATCCCTTCCCTGCGCACGGCGTGAAGCGAAATCCATCGTGGTCCGGTCGCCGGCGGCGAAGCGTATGCGCGCCGCCTTGCTAGCAATCAACGTGCCGAGCTGGATGGCGTTCATCAAGTACGTCTCGGCGAGCTGTGCTTCCATGATGGGCGCGGTCACCTCGAGAAGCGGTTCGTTGGGAAAGACGATGCTTCCTTCCGGCATCGCCATGACCTCTCCGCTGAACCTGAGATCGGCGAGATGCTCCAGGAAGTCGGCCTTGAAACGCCCGGTATCGCGCAGATAACCGATGGCCTCCGGTCCGAAGCGAAGATTCTCGAGATAGCCGAGCGCCTCCTCGAGCCCCGCCGAAAGGAGGAACGATCGGTTGGGGGGGAGGTTGCGGACGAAGAGACTGAAGGTGGCGGGCTGGCTCATGCCCTGCTCGAAATAGCAGGCGGCCATCGTGATCTCGTAGAGATCGGTGAGCAACCCCGTGTTGTCTGATGCGAACCAGCGGTCCCCGCTCACAACCGTAGAGGTTACCACAAAATAGCGACACGGGAGCGGAGGAGCGAAAGGCCATTCGCCAAATCCGGGGCGAGTATGATACAAATATCTTGAGAAGCTTCTTTAGGGGGGGGTTGGATGAAGGCCGGTTCCAGGGTGAGGTATTGCGCGCTCGCTTTTCCGCTCGTCGCTTCCATTCTCGGCGGGTCGGCTGGTGCTAACGACGAAGAGTCTCTGAGCAAACGCCTCGATCAGGTCCGGCGGCGATTCCAGCTGAACCGCGCGATCGGCGTTGAGGTGGTGAGCCTGGTAACGGGCGAGACCATCTACTCGCACAACTCCTCGAAGCAGTTCATTCCCGCTTCGGGCATGAAGCTCGTCACCATAGCCGCCGCCCTTCACTACTTGGGCCCACACTATCGGTTCGAAACACGCTTGCTGGTCGATGGTCCAGTCGTCGACGGCGTGGCGAAGGGGAGTCTCTACATTCAGGGCTCGGGCGATCCCGCGTTGACCAACGGGGATCTGGAAGAGATTACCGCCGCGCTGGCGAGATCGGGGATACGTGCGATCGACGGTGACCTCATCTTGGACGACAGCTTCTTTGACGATCAGCTGCGCGGGCCGGCGTCATACGACAACATCCTCAAGAAAGGACTACCGATCCAGAGCGCACTCTCCTACAACTTCAACATCGTCGAGGTGACGGCAAGCCCCTCCGAGGTCGCGGGTGCGCGCGCCAATCTGTTCGACGGTGGGTATGGGTATTTCGAAGTCTTGAACCAGGTCACGACCGCGGGCCGGGGGAGGCCATGGCTCACGGTGCGAAAATCGGGAGGTCGGGACCGGGTGATCGTCAGTGGACGGGTCATCGCCGGCGACGAGGAGCTCAAGGGCGGCTTCGTGGCACCCGATCCCCCTCGCTATCTGGCCTCCGCTTTCGTGGGGAAGCTTCAGGAGCACGGTGTCTCGTTCCACGG
>JBOGJF010000597.1:0-8586 GCA_050747785.1 Vicinamibacteria bacterium | reverse complement strand
GGGGCTAACTGATTGGCACCTCGCGCCAGCCGTCGCTTTCGGTGAACTCCCGGGCTGCGAAGGTCCAAATTACCAGCTTCTTGTTGGCCCAATAGTCCGGGTCTGCCTGGCCACGCCGTAACAGGTTGATGCGGGCGGCGGTGGCGCCGGATCCGCGTACTCCCGAGAGATCGACCGGAAATCCGAGCTCTAAAGCAAGCTGGTCGGCGAGGCCGGCGCCCTCCGCGTGCATGTCGCCACCGGCGTGGAAGACCAGGGTATGGCTATCGCCGAGCAGCACGACGGGGCTTTCGGGATCGGGCTCGCTTCGGATGAAACGCAGAGTAACTTGCTCCTTGGGTCGTGAAGGCTCCTCGAGCGCGGTCCACAAATCCCCTGCTATCTCGACGCTTTTCCATTCCTCGGAAAACGTGGTCTTGGGCACGTCCTCAAACCACGCTCTCGAGCGAATCATGAGCGCGATCTGCGCCGCGGCGAGCGTCGTGGCAATACCGGACCAGTGCGTGTCCTGTTGGCAATACATATGTCCTTTAGGATGGCTGCGGTTGGACAGAAAGACTTCCGTAAGGTCGAGGACGTCGATACCGTTTTCACGGAGCAGGGTGTAGAACGCTTGGTGCCGGACGTCCAAGCGTGGGGGCACTTCGTCGGACCATTCGATGCTCGACGGGACCTTGTCTGGATACACGATGGCTTTCGGCGGTACTGGTATGATGACCAGCTCGACACCGAGCTCGCGCAATCGACGGTGGAAATCGAGGATTGCCGGGAGTGGGTCGGCCCATTCGGGTTGCCTTGCCCTACTGACTGCCGCGGCCTCCTCGCCCCAGAATTTCCCGACGCCGAGATGCCGGAGCTCGGGGCCGAAGAACAGCCACCCTTCCCTCCCCTCGACGACGATGGTTCCTTGTTCTGCTGCTCTCTGGGCTAGCTCGGCCCACTGAGCGAACAACGCATTGGTGTCCACCGGCACCTGTGCGGCACCCCCATTACAGGAGAAAAACAGCAGGGAGATGAGGGCGGTGTGCGGTCGGATCACACGCTCACGACTCGATGAACTGCTTGGCGAATTGCACGAAGTGGTGGATGTCGGCGAAGTTGGTCACGAGCCCGGTCGAGACTCTCACCGCCCCGGTGCTCTTTCCATCGATACAAAGGCGGAAATCGTCGACCGTGAGATTGGTATGCGTGCCGAAACACGCCGTGAGCTCGGACTTCGAAAGCTCGAGCGCGGTCTCCCCTGCCCCGGGATTGCAGAAACAACCGCTCCGTAACGAAATGCCTTCCTTGGCTGCTTCCGTCTCGACGACGCGATGATCGATCACTCCCCCGTTGGCATGATAGAAATTCATGGTGACGGTTCCACCTCGTCCCTTCATCGACGGTGCACCGTAGAGGCGAACGACGGACGTGCCGTTACCGTGTCGCAAAGACAGCAGAGAATCCATGAGCCACGAGGTCAGACAGCGCACGCGTTGATGGATCGTATCGATCTCGATTGAGGCCAAGTGATCGAGACCGATCTCGACCGCCGGGAGCGATAGGTAGTTCACGGTGCCGTCTTCGAATGCCGCCTCCCCTTCCGCCATGTTGTAACGGTCTACTTGAACAGATGCCACAGTAATGGTTCCGCCAGCGAACCAGGGTCGCCGAAGCTTCTGTAGTGCCTGTCGCCGGGCGATGAGCGCGCCAACTCCGGTGGGATATCCGAACATCTTGTAGAACGACAAGACGACGAAGTCGGGATGCCATTTACCGAGGTTCAATCGGTTCGTCGGGACAAAGGCCGCGGCATCGAGGAGTACGTCCCACCCACCGGCCTGAGCCTTCGGAATCCAAGCCAGAGGATGCTGGATTCCGGAGAAATTGGACTGCGCCGGGTAAGCGAAGAGGTTGTGTTCTCCGGCCTGGCCCATCGAAGCGAGCGCTCGCTCCACCATCGTCTCGTCTGCCCGCATCTGGGGAGGAAGGATGGGGAGGTAAGTCGTTTCGGCCTCGCGCGCCCGGCAGTACTCGCGAATTCCGTTGACCGAGTTGTGATTGTCGAAAAGCAGCAAGAAGTGTCCTCCCTTCTCGAAGGGATAGGACTCCCCTACCAGCTTCAAGGCGCCGCTCGCATTGGGCGTGAAGATCACGACGTACTCCGTGGGCGAGGCGTTGAAGAAATCGAGCACCCGCCGCCGGCACCGGTTGACGAGCTCCGTCATCGCGAGCGACGTCGGATTGGTGGAATGGGGGTTGCCGAAGACCGAGCTCCGTAACAGCTCGTCGTGCTTCCGAAGTTGAGACTCCGCATAGAGCCCGCCCCCCGTGTAGTCGAGATAGACGTGGCCGCAGGCGTCGAGGCGGCTGTAGTCGGATGCTCGGAGCTCATCGATGGCGCGGGTCGACTGGAACTCGGGATGCGCTTTTTCGAATGCGGCCCGAGCGGCCTCGAAACCCGTGCGCTCCGAATCAGCGACGGCCTGTGGTTTCACGCGATAAATTCCCCAGAAATCAATTCGTACACTTTCCATTCTACCCCTTTAGCTCGAGTCGGGTCGCCTCCGTTGGGGGAAGATACCCACGCCTACGTACCCCAAAATCCCCGTGATTTGAATCATGAGGACGCCGACAGGTGTTGTGCGACAATGCCTGCATCGCGCCGAAAACTTGGGCGACGCCCTTTCCCTCCCCCGAGGACGGGGCGCCGGAGGTTACGATGCAACAAAGACTGCTCGTCTCTGTCTTCTTGGCAACTGCCTTGGCATTCGCCGCAGCAGGCTGTGACTCGTCTCCAACGGGGCCTTCGGATCTCGAAGGTGGAGCCACGCTCAGGGGCCAGGTCCGGCAGGGCAACGGCTCGGCAAGCACCCAGCTCGCCGGCGATTCGTTCTACCGCGCGCAGACGGCCGCCGCGGCCGAGGTGACGTCGGTCATGGTGCTGGATTCCTCTCTGCAAGAGATCGCGACGGTCCCGGTCGTGAATGGAGCTTTTACGCTCCGCGGGCTCCCCGACTCCTTCTACTTACGTTTTCTGGATGAGAACGGGAACCCGATCGGAGACGACATGCTCTTCGGGGGCGTTAAGCCCAATCAGGAGATCGATATCATCGTGGCATTGCGGAACGGAGAGGTCGTCCTGGTTAGAGAGAAACGAACGGGTATCGACCACGAGGGCGCCGGCGGGATCGAAATCGAAGGCACGGCCACGAACGTCGTGATCGATAACGCACCGGCCGATCTCGTAACGGGTTCTCTCGACGTGAATGGGTACCACATCGTCACCCGAAGGGGCGAGACGTCGATCCGCAAGGGCAACCGCAGTCTGACTCTCGAGGATATCGAGGGTAAGCAGGTCCACGTGCGCGGTGTGTTCGAAGGGACCGACGTCTTCGCGCAGGAGATCAAGCTCCAGGACGAAGGGGAAGAGGACGACATAGAGGGGGGCGAAAAGGTCACTCTTTGTCACATTCCTCCCGGCAACCCCGGCAACGCTAAGACGATCACGGTCGGTGCGAGCGCCGTCGACGCTCACCTCGCGCACGGAGATACCTTGGGCCCCTGCTCATAAAGAGTCGAGACGGGTTCGTTCGGCTGGACAGCCCGGTCGGTCCGCGGTCAGGTAGCCCCCCCGATCGTGTCGGGGGGCTAATCCTTAGAGTCGGATCGTGAGTACAAGAACGCCCGCCAACAAGGCCGAGGAAGGCCGCCCCCACGTTGACAAGCGCCGGCTCGAATCGCTCACCGAAGCGATGGATCGTGCCGTGAACGAAGTCGGCCCAGCCGCGTCAACTGGCAGATCTCACAGCGCTTCCCTATATTATGGGGGCGTCTATGGTCAGCCCGAAGGCTCAGGTCACTGTCTCGTTGGGGCAAAAGGATGCGCTCTTTCTCCGACACCACCAGGACGCGCTGGCGGCCGGCATCGCTGACGCGAGACTGGTGATTTATTCCGGCACCGGTCATGCCGTTCACTGGGAGGAGCCGGAGCGCTTCGCCGCCGATCTGGTGAGGTTTGTCGGAGATGGCTCAAGAACTCGTTAGACCCAAGGGGCGACTTCATCGATCGACGGTTGCCTGCCTCGTCGGAGCATTTACCCTTACTAGGTATACCCAGATGTGGTATTATGTGTTGTGGCGATCCAGAGCTTCGCCAATCGGGCCATCGAGGACTTCTTCCGAGAGGGCCGAGTTCCTAGGCGTCTGGGGTGGGCTGGGGTGGCCAGAATGGTGGTTAGAAAGCTCGACTTGTTGGACTATTCCGAAAAGTTAACCGACCTCGCGTCCCCACCTGGAAATCGGCTGGAGGCGTTGAAACGGGACCTCAAAGGCTTTCACAGCATCAGAATCAACGATCAATGGCGAGTCGTGTTCCGATGGACGGAAGCCGGCCCTGAGGACGTCGATATTCGAGATTATCATTGAGAAACTGCTATGGAGAGAAAGAGAAGGCGACGCAAACCAACTACACCTGGGGAGATTCTCAAGGAAGAATTCCTCGTTCCGCTCGACATGACACAGAAACATCTCGCTGATCACCTTGGTTGCGATGTGAAGGTGGTCAACAGGCTTGTGAATGGCCGAACGTCGGTGACCGCGGAGATGGCATTGAAACTCGGCGCGACGTTCAGAACGACGCCCGAATTTTGGCTGAACGCTCAAAAGGCGGTTGACCTTTACTCGGCTACGAACCGGGTGGAGAAATTGCCCAAGCCTCTGGTGAAGGCGAGTTGACGTTCGAATAAGAGTTTCGAGCGGTGGGGCATTTAGTCGACCTCACCCCAGGTCGGCTCTTCGAACTGCACGGCCTCGTTCTCGAGCTCGGTGCGGCTCACGCCGTCGTAGAGACTCGCCACGTCGGACCAGGGCCGGAGCTGGACGGTGATCCTGTCTCCCGCCCGAAACCGGGCGGCGTCCTGTAAGACCCGATCGCGCATGCCCCACATGTAGACGAGAGCCTCTCCCCCGTTCTCTGCCGCCCGCTCGCTCTCGAGGTCCACGAGGTGCACGGCGGTGATGTGATCTTCATAGGGGACAGTCTCGGGGCGCGGGACGGGCGCGACCTCTCGGATGGTCCCGGTCACAATCACCTGCTCGCCGGCGCCGGGGACGAAGAACTGTCCCGGTGCGGTATCACCGAGCTCTAGCTCGATCTGCTTCCAGTCACCGACGGCGAGCTCCCTTTCGGCGAACTGGAAGATCACGAGACGCTTACCGGCGAGGCGGTCCTCCCCACCTCCCAGTTCACGCGCTAGAGCCTCGCGCGCGGCAAACGCGCCGTCGGCGTTTTGAATGATGGAGTCGACCGGGCGTTGTAGGAGAAAAGCGAGCTGCGCCGGGAGTCCAGCGGACACTCCCCAGCCCATCTCGCCGAGAGAATAGATGTTGCTGAAGCTGTCGCCAAGGAGCAACACGTGTGCCGACCGACTGGGTCTCCAGGGGGCGCCGTCTGTGGTACGAATCTGTCGCAGGGGAACGGTCTCCTCGGGGTAGAGGGTCTGATCCTCCGGGAGGTCTAGCAGGCGCGCGATGTCGCCAAGATTCCTGACTTCGCCCGTCTCGCTGACGTAGCCGGAGGAAGCCGTTGGCGGCAGATCGGCGTGCTCGATCACGAAATCGCGAAGCCCGGCGGCGACCAGCTCCCCCGCTTCCGGCCGCCAGTGCGTGTCGGTCATCAAGTACTGGGGTTGCCCGGTTCGATGTTTCGCTTCGAGCAGAACGGGCGCGGGATCGAAGACGAGCACGCCGTGTCGCTCGAGCTCCCGAACGAAGTCTCGAAACGGTGCCGGGCGAAGCGGGTCTCCGGTCGTTTCGACACGACCCGTGAAGTGCTCGGGATGTACGGTCGGTTTCACCGGGGCCGGCACGACGATGAGATCGATCCCTCGCGCGTTCAGCTGCTTCTTGAGATGAAGAATGGCCGGGAGCGCCTCCGGTTGAACGCTGTGCCCGCTCAGATAGTCGAGACTTTCACGGAAGAAGAGCCATGGCCCAAGGCCGATGTAGACTTGCTCGTTGCCGGCTCCGAAACGGGCGAGAACGTATTGAACCGGCGGCCGCAGCCACTGGCCAAGGCGAGAGGCGTCCTCCACACCGTCTTCGAACTGTTCGAGCTCGGTGATGACGGCGCGATTCCTTGAGGCGATACGAGAAAAGACCGCTCCTTCGGCGGGCCGAGCCGCGAAGGCGGTCTCGACGAGACGGGCAAGACGCCTCGACAGCGTGTCGGGTTGTTCCATCCTGTGGAGGTCGGGGAGGACTTCGCTCACCGGCACGCAAACGATGGCGAACAGAAACTGGGCGGCGAGCAACCAGGCAATCCCCCGCCCTACTTGGGTATGGCCGACTTCCTGCCGCGCCAGTTCTTCTCGGTTGTGTTGGAGCGTTGAGTCCGGCATGTCAGAAAATAAAATAGATGAACGGGTTATAGGCCTGAGTCGCCAGGACCCCAATCGAGGCCAACCAGAGCGCGACGACCGCGATAGCTTTCCAGGCGGTGAGCGTGCGCGTCCAATCCCAGGTCTGCGGGCACGACCAGGTCACGAGGGCCGCCACCAGGACGGTGCCCAGATAGTACGGCTGATAGAGGATTCCACTCAGAAGCCCGGCGCTTTCGTGAACCACCTCGAGACCGAACATGCTTTTGAGGTAGAGCATCGCGCTGGACAGATCCTCGGCTCGAAAGAACACCCAGGTGATGAGCACTACGACGAACGTCACCGCCTGTCGTCCCGCCTTGGGAAGCCAGCAGTAAGGCGATCGCTTGCCGCGTAGACGCTCACCAGCGAGCAGGAGTCCGTGCAGACCGCCCCACACGACGAAGTTCCAGGCCGCGCCGTGCCAGAGTCCCCCCAGAAGCATGACCAACGCCAGGTTGACGTAGGTCCGCAGGGCGCCTCGTTGATTCCCGCCAAGTGGAACGTAGAGATAGTCGCGCAGCCAGGTCGAGAGCGAGATGTGCCACCTTCGCCAGAACTCGGTAATCGATTGGGCGAGGTAGGGCGAGTCGAAATTTTTGGTAAAGATGAATCCCATCATGAGGCCGAGGCCGACCGCCATATCCGAGTACGCGCTGAAATCGAAGTAGATCTGGAACGCGTAGGCCGTGACGCCGTACCAGGCATCCATCGCGCCGATGGAGGCGGCATCGAACGCCACGTCCGCCACTTTGCCGCACGGGTTGGCGACGAGGATCTTTTTCGCGAGGCCCACGCTGACGAAGGCCACGCCTCGTGCGAACTGGGTGAGGGTGTGGGTTCGGGTGGCGAGCTGATCAGCCACCTCGGAGAAACGGATGATCGGGCCGGCCACGAGCTGAGGGAACATCGAGACGAAGCAAGCGAAATCGATGAAGTTGCGGAGGGCGCGGGTGTGGCCACGATAGACGTCGATGGTGTAGCTCATGGACTGGAACGTGTAGAAGCTGATCCCCAAGGGCAGGACCACGGTTATCGCTCTCTGGATCTGGAGCTCGGGGAGGCCCACCCAGGCCACGATGGCATCGAAGTTGTCGGTGGCGAAATTGAAGTACTTGAAGAAGCCCAGCAGTGACAGGTTGGAAGCCATGGAGACAACCAACGCGATGCGCTGCTTCCTGGTGCGAGGGGCTCCCGGCTCGAGCTGAGGAATCGGAGTTCCCCAGTTGCGCACGCCGTGGCCGACGATCACCAACCCGACGACGTAATCAATCAGAGTCGAAATCAAGAGGAGGAAGACGAACAGAGGACTCGCCCAACCGTAGAAGACATAACTCACGAGCGTCAGGAGAAAATGCCTGGCGCGACGCGGTGCGGCGTAGTAGAGCAGCAGAGAGGCGGGTAGGAAATAGAAAAGGAAGAGGTACGAGCTGAAGACCATCTATGGGTCGACGTCGTAATAGAGGCGCAGGTCGAAGGCGTCGCTGTCCATGACCAGCCGCTCACCTTCGAGCTCCTCGTGCTGATCGTAGAGCTCGAGCGTCATGCGCCGGACACCTCCTACCTCACGAGCGGCGGAATCCAGCACCTTCCCATCTCGAATCACCCAGTGCGCGGCGAGAATGCGCTTTCCCTGGTAGCTCCCCTCGAGGAACTGGACGACCTCGTACTCGTTGACGAGGAGCGCCTGGCGATAAGGCAGGATCGATTCGGGTGTGGGGATGGGGGCGCTCCTGACCAGGCGAGCCTCCACGATGAGACGGCCCTCCTGGTCCGTCGGCTGCCGTGCTTCCGGGCGCGAGGCGCCCCGCGCTCCCTCGTCCGGTGGCAGCTCATCGGGATCGATCCAGACGTCGGGATAGAAGTCCGCGCGCTCGTTGTGCGATACCTGGACCCATCGTTCGACCGATGAGAAATCCGTGGCAAACCGTCCCACGTGGATCTCGACCTGTTCGCCACCGCCGCGGATCTTGTTGGCTTCGGTGCCGACGGTGTAGGGCCCGGTGATGGCAAGGAAGCGAGGGTGGTTGCTCCATCGGGGGTGGTAGATCTCATAGCCGTCGATCCCGGGCGCGCTATGGATGCTCACCTTCCAGCGTTCCTTGCGATTGTCGGAGTCCACGATGGTGAGATTGCGGTGCGCACCATCGAAGATCCACAACATCGGGTCTGGCCCGCCGGACAGGGC
>JBOGJF010000596.1:0-1531 GCA_050747785.1 Vicinamibacteria bacterium | reverse complement strand
ACCTGACCGTGCGCTCGCGAATCGTCGGCAACGAGACCGGGCCGTGGGTCGAACGGATACGTCCCAATTCAGGGACACCGGTCCCGCTCCGACTTCGTCCGAATCGTGGTGCGCACGTGATCATCTCCGCGGAGAGATTGCCGACTTCGAGCGCCCTCGCTTTCCCGCTCGCGGCGGGGCGACTTCTCTTCGTGATTCCGTGGAAAGGGCGGGTGGTCATCGGCACAACCGAGTCGCCGTTCGAAGGGGATCTGGATTGTGTCTCGGCTCGCGGCGAGGAGGTGGACTTTCTGCTCGGGCTCTCTCGACGGTTCTTCCCCGCGGCCGATCTCGGACGAACCGACGTGCTGGCGAGCTTTGCCGGTGTGCGTCCTCTAGTGGACTCGCGGCAGGGCTCTCTGTCGCGCCTGAGTCGAGAGCATAGGATTGTCGTGTCCCCGTCGGGGCTCGTCTCCGTCGCGGGCGGCAAGTTCACGACCTTCCGCCGCATGGCGGAGATGGTCGTCGACCGCGTCACCGAGGCGCTCGAGGAGGAGGGGCGTCGCTTCGGCCCTTGCCGGACTCCGGGGCTCGAGCTCGACGGCGTGCTTCCTCGGTCTCCCGATCCAACACCTTCCGTCGAGCAAGTCCGTCAGAGCATCCAGCGGGAGATGGTGATGACACTCAATGACTTCTTGGTTCGCCGATCGAAAACCGTCTTGTTGGCCGATGACCAAGGGATGGGCATCGTTGAAAGCATCTCGAAGGTGATGGCCGGCGAGCTCGGATGGAGTGAAACCGAGCGCCAGGCGGAGCTGTCTCAGTACCGCCGGGAGGTTTCGGAGTGCTTTAAGCGAGGCGACGCGCTGTAGATGCCGCCATCGACTTAGTCAGACGCGAACTGCTGGCGTCAAAAGGGGTCTTTGCTGCTGCCCCTTCTGGCGTCAATGAACGCTGTGCTGCTAATCGACCTAGCCAGACGCCCCTAGTCAGACGCCGGATACCTCTGCTTGATGTTCGGGATGAGGTACTCGTGAAACGATCGCTCGACATCGAACTCCGGCTCCCATCCCCAGTCCCGCCGTGCCGCGGTGTCATCCAGATCGGCTGGCCATGAATCGATGATCGCCTGGCGCTTGTGGTCGACCGCAAAAAGAATCTCCGCCCCGGGAAAGGCGGCCAGAACCAGATCGCGTATCTCGGCTGCGCTCAGGCTGAAGCTCGTCACGTTGTAAACGAGCCGGCTCAGAGAATGCTTGGGGGCGCGGGCCAAGCGGAGCAGCGCCTCGATGGCGTCGGGCATCGCGAGAAAAGGAATGCGCGCCTCGGGACTGACGAAACAATCGTACGGCTCGTTGCGAGCCGCGGCGTGGATCATTTCCGGCGCGTAATCGCTGGTACCACCGCTCGGGAGCGTGAAGGCGCTGATGAGGCCGGGGAAACGAAGGCCGCGGAAGTCGAGCATCACCGGTTGCTCGGCGGCCAGTTGTTTGTAGTTCCGGGAGAAGTAACTCCCCAACATCTCGCAATACAGCTTGTTGCAACCGTACAT
>JBOGJF010000595.1:0-3974 GCA_050747785.1 Vicinamibacteria bacterium | reverse complement strand
GAGGGCTCCGGTCTTCCGGTCGATCTTGAGCTTGGTCGAGCAGCAGGGGCAAACCAGAGTGAAGTCTTCCGTTCCCATCCCCGCCTCCATGGAGACATTACTCCGCGCACCCGTTACCGTCAACGGCCTGGTGTCCTCCCGATGTCCCGGGTTAGAATGCCGTGTCACGCCAACGAGTTAGTGAGGCTGCTATGTTGCTGGCTCTCGATATCGGCAATACCAAGACCGCGATCGGTGTCCATCGCGACGACCACTGGGAAGCCGACTGGCGGGTCACGACACATCTCGACTATCTCACCGACGAGTATGCGATGCTGCTGAAAGCCCTGCTGGCTGATGCCGAGTTGGTCTTCGAGGACGTGAGCGGTGTGATCTTGAGCAGCGTCGTCCCGCCGCTGACCGCCGTCTTCCAGAATCTAGCGGAGCGGCACCTCGGGCAAAAGGCACTCGTGGTCGGTCCGGGCGTCGAGACCGGCGTCGAGATTCGCATCGATCATCCCGACGAGGCCGGCGCAGACCGTGTCGCCAACACCGCCGCGGTACAGGGGCTCTATGGCGGCCCGGCGGTGGTCATCGACATGGGTACGGCGACGACCTTCGATGTTGTCTCGGCGAAGGGCGAGTATCTAGGAGGCGCCATCGCTCCGGGCCTCGGAATCGCGGCGGAAGCCTTGGTGCGCCGCACCGCGCGCTTGCCGAAAGTCGAGCTCAGGCCGCCCGAAAGCGCCATCGGGAGCAACACGGTGACCGCGATGCAGTCGGGACTCGTTTTCGGTTACGTCGGTCTGGTTCGGGAGCTGGTCGCCCGCCTCCGAAAGGAGCTGGGAGGCAACCCCAAGGTCATCGCGACCGGGGGTATGGCGGAAATGATCTCCGAGTGGGTTCCGGAAATCGACATCGTCAATCCCAGGTTGACGCTCGAAGGCCTACGGATCATCTACCACTTGAACCGCTCGGCTGCTCCCTGAAACGGAGAAGAGATTCAAGAAACCAAGGTCAGCTCGGGTGCCTCGCTGATGACGCCCGCCTCGACCCCGCGCTGGAAGAGGGTCTCGAGCGCTCTCACGCCGCGGCGTCCCATGTCGCGCGTCAGATCACTCACGTACATCTTGACGAAGCGACGAGCCATCTCGCGTTCCAGCCCGCGGCCGAATTGGACTGCGTAGTCGAGGGCCTCTTCTTCGTTTTGGTAGGCCCAATCGATGCTCGCGCGCAAAGCCGCGTTGACCTCTCGAGCCAAATCCATTCCCAGATCCGAGCGGACGACATCGAGTCCCAGGGGGAGCGGCAGCTCGGTCTCCTCCTGCCACCGCTTGCCGAAGTCCTCGATCTTCGCGTATCCCTGTGACGCATAGGTAAGCTGCCCTTCGTGGATCAGGACGCCCGCCTCCGCATCGCCCGAGTCGACCGCCTCGAAAATCTTGTCGAAGGGACGTACCACCGGCTCGAAATCGCGTAGATAGATCCAGGTGAGAAGGGCGGCCGTGGTTTTCTCACCGGGAATCGCGACTCGCTTACCCACGAGCTCGTCGATAGAGCGAGGGGTTCGGGAAACCAGAACCGGACCATACCCTTCACCCATGCTCGCCCCCGTCGAGAGCACCCAGTAGCGGTCGACGAGGGAGAGGTAGGCATGAGCGGATATCGCGGTCACTTCCAGGTCGCCGCGCAACGCGCGGAGGTTGAGGCTTTCGATGTCTTCCAAGACGTGCACGATGGCGTAGTCTCGAATGCGGACCGCACCCCGGGCGAGGGCGCAGAACATGAAGGCATCGTCAGGGTCGGGACTGTGTCCGATCTTCAAGGTGGGCGGACTCACGAGAATTTCTCCCCCGCGGGATGCAATCAGGCCAGGTAGGCTCGCGGGATGTCCACCATCACGGCCTTGATACTTGCCTTGACGCTGGCGTGGATGAAACAGACGTGGGTACACCAGCAACCGTCTCGGGCGATCGCGTCGACCTCCGCGCGTCGCGCCATCGACTGCCAGAAGAGGTTCCAATCGCAATCGAAGTCACGAAGGTTGCCGAGCGACCCGCGGAGCTCGCAGGCGCGCAGATCTCCATTGGCGTCCACGACAGCGATGTTCCGACCGGCGGTGCAGGGCATCGGCCATCGATCGTGTCGCTCGAGGTTGGCTGCTTGAATCTGGTGATAGAGGTTCAACGTGCCGAGGTAGGAGACGCGCGCGAGGGGGGCGCGGATTCCCTTCTTTTTCCTCTCGATCCTTTTGGCGTAGTGGCGATAGAGCGGCTGGAGATCCCGGAAAAGCGTGGTAATCGATTCCTTATGGACTTCGAGGAGCGCGGGATCGAGGGGCTCACCTCGGATCACCTGAAAGTAGTGGCCGTCGAGATCGAATTGGTCGCGCATCCGTTGGCCCAGCGGAAGCATCTCGTCGATGTTGTCCTTGCAGATGACCGAGTTGACGTGAAGACGCAAGTTGGGCAATTGGGAGCGCCGTGCTTGGAGGGCGCGGAGACTCTTCATCGCTTTGCCAAAGTTCCCGGGTACGCCTCGCAGCCGATCGTGGGTTACCTCGAGACCGTCGAGCGCGACGTTCAGATTGATGCGGAGCTCTTGGCAAGCCGCACTGATGCGTTCTACCTGTTCCAGCAATTTGTCGGGCAGCAGCGCGTTCGTCGGAAAATTGATGGAGCGGATGCCGTTCGTTTCGTGGAAGGCGGAGATGATTTCCGGCAGATCTTCCCTCAGCGAGGGCTCCCCTCCGGAGAGCCACACCTCGTTGAACGCCGGCATGGTCGCGGATAGACGGAGGATCTCGTCGAGAGTGAGATCGCTGTTCTGATTCAGCTCCTCCCAATAGAAGCAGGTGCGGCACACGGAGTTGCAGCGGGAGGTGACAAAGAGGATGAGAGTATCCAGTCGAGGGGTGTTCCACATGGCGGGGGATTATATCGTACGCGCCTTCACTTCACGGTGAGAACAGGTACGGGGGAATTGCGGACAACTCCTCAAGGTGTCGTGGGTCTTCGGCATGGAGCATTATGGCGTGAAAGATATGGAGCTTGGCTTGGGTCGTGAGAGCCAGGGTCATTCAGCCGATGATAACCGTTTCCGTGGGAGATCGCATTTCGTAGATCCTCCCTCGCCAGTGAACGCGCCGAGACAGCAGGGACGTCAAGAAAGCGTACACGGTCAGGAAGCTCGTCACCGGTGCGAGGAGAACGTAGGACCAGTGATAACGTCTCAAACGCTCGTCCCACCGAGGTAATAGGAGCCGGACCGCATGAGCCCGAATGGCACCGCTTGCCCAGCTGAGGAGCAGCACGACGCTCAGGACGGAAGCGACGCCGACGCCTCCCGATGCGGCCGCCTGGCCTCCGGCGAGCAGGAACAGCACGAAGACGACCTGGCTTCCACCACCGAGGCGCCAGAGATTCGGCCAGTAGACGCGGGTAATGGCCATTTGGCGGCCACACCACCGGAGGAGCTCCCAAAACCCCACCCTTCCTCGGGAGAGAACGATGGACTGCGGGACAAACGCCACCCGGTACCCGGCGCGGCGCACCGCATGGGTTAGGGCGTAGTCATCGGACAGTGCGCCCTGCCAGGCATGCGCGACGCGAGCTTCTCGAAAGATCTCTTTTCGAATGGCCATCGCTCCGCCCCAGGCAAAGTTGCGGTCGTGCTCTCCCAGAAGCGTCAGGACGCCAGCGTTCCAGGCGGAACGCAGGACGGAGGCTAGATTGCCGGGCTCGGGCAGATAGAAGCGGTAGCTGGAGGCGACTCCCACGTCGGGCTTCCGGAGCGTCGCGACCAAGTTCGCGAGCCAGTGACGATCCGTGATGCCGTCGGAGTCCGCGAACGCAAAGACCTCGGCCTCGTAGTTTCCCGCGAGACCGGCGAGCAGATTGTGGACCTTCTGGCTGCGCCGATCGGCGCGGCCGGCCGTCACCAGGGTTGCCCGGTGGGCTCCAATTAATGCCGCGGGGCCCCACGCCACCTCACTC
>JBOGJF010000594.1:0-2648 GCA_050747785.1 Vicinamibacteria bacterium | reverse complement strand
GCCTTGACCGATTCCAAGCCGGAGTCGCCTATGACGGACTACTCGCAGACTGATCTCTCGATCGCTGAGCTCGACCAGCGACTCGAAAAGGCGGTCCAGGACAACGAGCGTTCGGAACGACTCATCTGCGACTATCTCCTGGCGTTGGCCGAGCGGCGGGGATACGAAAAGTTTGGCTTCGCCGACATCTATTACTATGCGGAGGGACGATTCGGTTTTTCTCCGCGCAAGACACGATACCTGCTCCATCTCGCGCAGCAGCTCCGAAGGCTTCCCCGGATCAAAGAAGCCCTCGCCCAGGGCCGTCTCGGCTGGACCAAGGCGAGCCGCATCGCGCGCGTCGCAACCACCGAGGACGAGGTGATGTGGCTCGACTCCGCGCTGTCCCTATCCGTGCGTGAGCTGGACCAAAAGATCAACGAGCAAAGGGATGCTACGGGGGTGAAGATTCGTGCCTGGCTCACCCAAGATCAGGCGGCTGTCTGGGACCATGCTCTCGAAGTGTGCCGTCGCCTGAGCGGAGAAGATCTGGACGTGGGGCGTTGCCTGGAGTACATAGCCGGGGAGTTTCTCGCCACGTACGCCTACCTCGCTTACCAGAAAGAGGAAAAGGAATGCTGTCACGACACGACCGTCAACGCGCAACCGCATCTAGAACACGCGCCCTCCGACGAGGAGGCCGCGGCCATGGAGCTAAGGATTTGCCCCGACAACGACGATCTTCCGTGCCCCACGACGCCCGCCGAGTACGGCAAAACGTGGCGATTCGTGCTCGAGCGTGATGGCTACCGCTGCCAGTACCCGGACTGCGGGGCGCGAAGGGAGCTCCACGTGCACCACATCGAGTTCCGAAGCCGCAGCGGGAAGAAGAGTCG
This sequence comes from Vicinamibacteria bacterium, assembly GCA_050747785.1. Taxonomy (GTDB): domain Bacteria; phylum Acidobacteriota; class Vicinamibacteria; order Marinacidobacterales; family DATDRI01; genus CBDANW01. The sequence goes on along the minus strand of JBOGJF010000594.1, from coordinate 1,773 downwards.
GCGACGAACCAACTCGCCGGAGAATCTTGTTACAGTCTGCGTCTTTCACCACCGCATGATCCACGCGGGAACGGTCGGCGTGAAGGGCGAGGCGCCCAACGGGCTCATCTGGCGCCGGCCAGCGCTCATGGAAAATCTCTTGGGTCGGTATCCTGCCGGGGATTCCCCGCTCCGCGACTCTGTGGTCCGGGAGCCGGCTCCCGTATACACGCTAGTGAGCTGGGACGGACGCGGTTTTGGAAAACGTTTTCCAAAAGTGGATGTGGGTCGAACGGTAGCACTTTGGGCGTCGAGCTCGCGTGGCCTACGCAGTGGATGGGCCAGGCGATCAGGAGCGGCTCCGTTGGTTCGAACCTGGCCGTGAGATCCGACCGGGACGCCTGGATCCGGAGTCTGCGGCGCGACCCGAGCTCCGCCTGCGCCACGTTTCATGCCTCGGCGCGGACAGTTCTCGCAAAGGGGACCTGCGTCGCAGCTCTTCGGTGAGGGCAACGGGCCTATCGCTGTCCCCGCACACACTCTGTTGAGCTTGTTTCGACTCCGCTCACGTCGAGGCCCCAAGCCGCGGACGCCCTATCGATTTGGCGCCGGCGCGGCAAAAGAGGAGAATCCATACAAAGCGGCGCAAATTACCCCGGAGAACCCGGTGAGCCCCGGGCCCGCTCTGTCCAAGATCGGGATCGTGGCTTTTGGGCTCGCCCGCCGGCCTTGGAGCGATTTCTGACGACGGCGAGGCGCTCAAGAACCGCCTCCCCCAGGTGCAGCGTGACCCAGACTCGGCGCATCCTCGCGATCGACGGTGGAGGGATCAAGGGCACGTTTCCCGCGTCTTTTCTCGCCACTATCGAAGAGAAGCTTTCCCGCTCGATAGCGGACTACTTCGACCTCATCGCCGGCACCTCGACCGGCGGCATCATTGCGCTTGCGCTCGGGCTCGGATTCAGTGGAAGAGAGGTGCTGGCGTTCTACGAGACCCTGGGCCACGAAGTCTTCGCCGGCAACCGAATGCTCCTTTTTCTTCGACACGTGGGGTTCGCCAAGCACAACCCCGAGAAACTCCGGAAGGTCCTGGTCGAAAAGTTCGGCTATCGAAAGCTCGGAGACTCGAGAAAACGCCTCGTCATACCCTCGCTGAATCTCGAGAACGGCGATGTTCACATCTTCAAGACCGCGCATAGCGCTAGGTTCCTGATGGACTCCCAGGAAAGCGCGGTTCACGTCGCGATGGCCACGGCGGCTGCGCCCACCTACTTCCCTGCCCATCGGATCTCGGCTGGATCGCCTCTGGTGGACGGAGGAACTTGGGCCAACAATCCCACGGCGCTCGCGGTCGTGGAAGCAGTCGGCACTCTCGGCTGGGAGCGACAGGATCTCCGCATCCTCAGCCTTGGCTGCACGATGTCGTCGCTGGACGTGAGGTACGGCCGTAGATACGGATTGGGATGGCTCTACTGGGCGGACAAGGTCGTCGAAGTATTCATGGCCGGTCAATCCTCGGGATCGCTCGGGACGGCGGCGGTCCTGGCCGGTCCGGAGCACGTCTTTCGATACTCGCCCAACGTCCCGGCGAAGCGATTCGGCCTCGACGTGACCGCAGAGATTGAGTCGCTCAAGGGTCTGGGCTTCACCGAGGCTCGGAAAGCACTTCCCGCGATCAAGCAAGTCTTTTTCGCGAAACCCGCGGAGCCGTTCGTCCCCTACACGCCGGCTTGACGACGATTTCGTCCGACCACCTCATCGTTCGCGAGCTTCCGACGTAACTCGGTCCAGTGA
>JBOGJF010000593.1:0-2658 GCA_050747785.1 Vicinamibacteria bacterium | reverse complement strand
GGCCAAAGGTTCGCGCATAGCGCGCGATTGTCTCGATCTGAAGCTCCACGCCGACCTGATAGAAATAGCTGTTGCAGGATTTCACCAAGGCCTCATGAAGATTCACCAGCCCATGACCGGCGGCGCTATGGCAGGGAAACCACTTGCCGTAGAGTCGCACACCCCCACCGCAATAGAGTCGCTTCTCGGGCGTGATCTTCTTCTCCTCGAGCGCCGCGGCCGCGACGATCAACTTGAACACCGAGCCCGGCGCGTAGCGACCCTGGAGCGCGCGATTCTGTAGGCGATGATTCTCGTCGTTCGCGACCACCTGCCAGGCCTCCGCTCCGAAGCGCCCGGAGAAGAGATTGGGATCGAAGGAGGGAAAACTGACCAGCGCCAACACGTCGCCGTTTCGCGGATCGAGCACGACGGCCGCCCCGTGGCTGTCCCCGAACGCCTCTTCGGTTGCTTGCTGTAGCTCGAGATCCAATGCCAGTTGAATGGAGTTACCCCAAGCCGGCGGTCTTTCCTCGAGAATCCTTTCCCGCCTCCCATGGCTATTGACGACGACGACCTGCACACCGTTCTGGCCCATGAGCTGGAGGTTGTATCCGAGCTCGACACCGGACTGTCCCACGTAGTCGTTCGGGATCGCTCCCTCGAATCGCTCCTGGTCGAGCTGCTCTTCGGTAATCCTCCCTACGTAGCCGAGGGCGTGGGAGGCAAGGCTCCCGAAGGGGTAGTAACGCCGAGGCACGAATTGAATCATCGCGCCGGGGAGCTCGAGCTGTCGCGATTCCACTAGAGCTACCTCCTCCATGGTGATGTCTTCCTTGAGAAGGACGGGACTCGCCCCCGGTGAAGTCTCCCGTTCCTGCCTCATCTGCTCGAGCTCCTGATCGGAGAACGGCAGGAGGTCGACGACGTCGTTCAGTACGGCGTCGCTCCAGCTTCTCTTTTCCATCGTGAGGTTGAACGAGGGTCGGTTCTCGGCGAGTATCCGTCCTCGCCGATCGAGGACGAGGCCTCGCGGCGCGCTCTCGGGGATCTGTCGTACGTGATTCGAGCGCGCCAACTCCATGTAGGTGGGAGCGCGGACGATCTGGATCTGCCAGAAACGGGCGCATAGCCCCAGGAAGAGAACCACCGCGAGAATTCGCCACCATTTCAACCGCGACTGCAGCGGCTTCAAGTCTTCGTAGATGTTCATTGGCTCATCGGGTCCGTCATGAATCGGTCGAACATCCCGAGGATCAAGGCTCCCACCAGCCCGTTCCCCGCGCAAAGGTACAACAAGTCGGGCACGCCACCAACCACCGGAGGTTGATCCGCCACCTGTCCGATCGCGGCCAGAATGATGCGGTCACCCGCGGTGGCTGCCGCGAAGAAGAACAAACGCCCCGCCCAACCTCTCACCACTAGGCGGTGTCCCGCGATGCCGGCCAGATAGCCGATCGTTGTCTTCGAGACGCCGTTCAAGCCAAGCGGCGCTCCCGAAAACACGTCTTGCACCAATCCGGCAGCCGTTCCCGCGAACATGCCGACCTGCCGATCCTGGTTGAGACCGAAGCCCGCCGCCGCCAAGAGAAAAAGATCGAGATAACTCTGGATGGGCCAGAAGTAACGCCCTCCCAGTGTCTGCACCAGAAACGCACCAACGACGGCAAGGGCGACTGCGAGCGCCTTCACTCAACCTTCTTGGTCAGCTCCGAATCGGAGCCGAGGGGCTCAAGGATAAAGACCTCCTCCAGCCGGTTGAGACTGGCGGCCGGCTCGACGGTGATGATCTTGAATAGCCGAGGACCGTTTCGCACCGAGGCAACGCGTCCGATGGCGATCCCCTTGGGATAGATTCCATCGATACCCGAAGTCACGACCACGTCACCCACCGTGACGTCCTCGAGATTGCTGACGTACTTCAGCTCCAGCTGCGCGCCGCCCTGGCCGGAAACGATGCCGCGGGTGCGCGTCCGGACCAGAAGGGCGCCCACCGAGCACTCATGATCCGCGAGCAGCTGTACTTGAGCCACATGAGGTCCCACCGCCGTGATGCGCCCAACCAGGCCACCCGGACCGACCACCGGCGCGTTGAGCTCGACGCCGCGATCCAAACCGCGATTCACCGTAATCGTACGGAACCAGGAGCTGGCGTCCACTCCGACCACCTCGGCAACGACGGAGTCGAACGGAATCCGCTCCGCCAGTTGCAGGATACTGCTCAGGCGATCGTAGCGAGCGACGACCTCTCTTTCCATCCACAAGGCCTGCTCCAGGCGAGTGGTTTTCTCGCGCAGCTGGCGATTCTCCTCCCGCACCGCCCTCAGGTCGACATAACCGTACCAAACGGAGCGCACGCCGCTCACCAAGGCCTCCCCACCCCGCTGCAGGGGCGCGAACACGGCCAGGATGGCGCCTTGAAGGGCCGAGTGACCCGCCCCGGTCGTGACTTGAGAAGAGATGAGGAGAGCGTGACCGACGATGAGTGCGACGAAGACGAAGTGGCCCCCGCGCCGGCGGATGTGCATCCCGTTGGAGACCACGAAACAACTATCCTTTCTTTATGTCTATCGGAAGCGCCATTCGGACAACTTGCTCGACTAACCTGGCAGGCTCGACGGGATCAATAGGGTCAATAGGCTAACCCAGCAGGCGCGATCGGCTCAATCGAGTGAGATC
>JBOGJF010000592.1:0-1655 GCA_050747785.1 Vicinamibacteria bacterium | reverse complement strand
TGGGATTGACGATACGCGGCCACGAAAACTTCGGGAAATAGTCGATTTTTCGCCGGTCGGCGGTATGGGTCATGGAAATCGCGTAGCCCGTCCGGCCGTGGAAGGCCTGCTCGAAATGGATGACCTGCTGGCCTAGAACGACTTGGGCTCCCCGTGCCAGGTTCTTGCGCACCTTCCAATCGAAGGCCGCCTTGAGCGCGTTCTCGACTCCCACGGAGCCTCCCGCCACGATGAAGAGATGGGGGAGGTGCTCCGGGATGGCCTCGCGAGCGAACGTCTCGACGAAATCGGCCATCTCGACCGTGTAGATGTCCGAGTTGGACGGATTGTGAACGGCGACGTCCGCGAGCTTCCGACGAAACGACTCGTCCCGCATCCTCGGGTGATTGTGCCCGACCGGATTCGTCGCAAAGAACGAAAAGAAGTCGAGGAAGGAGACACCGTGCGAGCTATCGTACAGGTACGAGCCCTCGCTGCGCTCTAGGTCGAAGACCAGATCGAAGCCATCTGCCAGGATGTGTCCCGCGAGCTTCGCCCGAACCTCGCCGGGGCTGGTGGCGCTCGATCTCGTTTTGACCATGGTCGCTTTCTCGAACCTCGGAATTGCGGAAATCACTGCGGAGGAGGGCCGGTTGGTCGGCTCAGCTCGTCCGATCGGGTTCTTCTCGAGCGGTAAACCCGCTAAGCATCGATTCCGCTCCGGAAAGGACGCATAACTGCTTGTCCCTGTAGTTGTTCTATTCTATCATCTCGGCGGAGTGACTTCTAGCCCGCGGGAACCGAGGATCCCCATGACCAGCACGACCGGCCAGACCTTCGAGGAGTTGGACGATATCGACTTCCTCCGAAGAGCCGATCTCTTCCGCAGCATGCCGGAAGAAGTTATCCTGGCCATCTCGGCCCGTGCCAAGACGGTGACCTACAATACGGGCGAGATCGTCGTGAAGCGGGGCGACCCCGGCGATCGGGTCTTCGTGGTCAAGAGTGGAACGGTCGAGGTCATGAGCCCTGCCGACTCCAAGGAGGGCGCGGAGGCGACGCCGCTCGCCTACCTGGGCCCAGGAGAGTGCTTCGGCGAGCTGGCCATCCTGACGAGCTCGCCCCGTGCCAACGACGTGCGCGTACCCGAGCAAGCCCAGCTCCTCATCATCCCGCGCGGCCTCTTCGATGAGCTCATGCAAGATCACGCTGGGTTCGCCAGCCAGCTGTGTGTCATCCTGGCCCACCGATTGGTAAAAGCGCTTCAGGGCTTGCCGATGAACGACAAGAAAGAGCTACACGGGAGCTTGCAGTATTTCGACCTGCCCACTGTCGTTCAGACGCTGATCTCGTCTAGTCAGAACGGCGTCATGGCGTTGTCGGTTAGAGGGCGCCCGGTCGCAACGCTGTCGTTCCAAGGCGGGAACATCTTTCGGGCAAGCTACGGTCATCGGAGCGGGGACGAGGCGGTGCATCACCTTTTCCAGGCCCCGCCCGAAGCGGATTTTCGCTTCTCCAGCAGCGAGCACGGCCAGGCGACGCCCGACCCCGGCATCACCATCCCGGCCATGGCCTTGATGATGGATTCCGTGCGTCTCCAGGACGAGCTCGACCTCCTTAAGGACAAGTTGCCGCCTCCCGACACCGCTTTGACCCGGGCGAGTGAGGTGGAAGAC
>JBOGJF010000591.1:0-8116 GCA_050747785.1 Vicinamibacteria bacterium | reverse complement strand
GCTTCCACCACGTCTCCTATAGCGTGGAGGCCGTGGAGGCCGCCGTCTTTCAGTCCCACCGCTACATCACCGACCGTTTCCTTCCCGACAAAGCCATCGACCTCTTGGACGAGGCGGGCTCCCGAGTCAAGTTGCGTGAGTCGTCCTTCTCCACCGAATTCGCGGATCTGAAGAAGCAGATCCGGGTGATCGCGGACCGCATGGATGACGCAATCGCAAACAAGGACTTCGAGCGTGCCGCCATGTACCGGGACGAGGAGATCTCGCAACGCGAGAACTTGCAGTTCATACGAAAGCGGTGGGAGTTGAAGAACTTCGAGCGGCCAGAGGTCGTGCGCAAGGATATCGACGAGGTCGTCTCCAAGTGGACGGGAATCCCGCTCGCTTCGATCAAAGAGGAGGAGAGCGAAAAGTTGCTGCGTATGGAGGGCGAGCTCCACAAGCGCATCGTGAGCCAGGACAAGGCCATCTCCGCGCTCTCGCGAGCGATCCGCCGCTCTCGCGCCGGGCTCAAGAACCCGAGCCGACCCGTTGGCTCCTTCATATTCCTGGGGCCGACCGGAGTCGGTAAGACCGAAGTGGCGCGGTGCCTCGCGAGTTTTCTGTTCGGTTCGGAGAAAGCGCTCATTCGTTTCGACATGAGCGAGTACATGGAAAAGCATTCGGTCTCGAAGCTCATCGGGTCGCCGCCCGGGTACGTGGGACACGAAGAAGGTGGACAGCTGACCGAAAAGGTCAAGCGGAATCCCTACTCGGTGATCCTGCTCGATGAGATCGAAAAAGCCCACCCCGACGTCTTCAACATCCTTCTCCAGGTTTTCGAGGATGGACAGCTCACCGACGGTTTGGGGAATACGATTGATTTTAAGAACGCGATCCTGATCATGACCTCCAACATCGGCGCCCGCTATATCGAGAAGAAAGGTCGGGTGGGATTCCAGTCGGATGACGAGCAGGTGACCACTGCCCGCATCAACGAAATGGTTTTGGGTGAGGTGAAGAAGACATTCAATCCGGAGTTCATCAACCGCGTCGACGAGATCATCATCTTCGACGCTCTCAGTGACGACGACCTCAGAAAGATTGTGAGCCTGCTGGTCGAACAGATGAATCAGAATCTGCGAGACAAGAAGGTCCAGATCTCGGTTATGCCCGACGCGGTGGAGTGGATTATCACCAGTACTTGTGGCGATCGTTCGTACGGGGCCCGACCGCTTCGGCGCGCATTGCAAAAACACGTGGAAGACCCGCTATCGGAGGCATTCATTCGTGGCACTCTTACGCCTGGTCGGCTCGTCGAGATCTATCCAGACGGCGACAAACTGGCTCTCCGCCAGGGAGATCCGGTGGAGGAAGGGCAACCCCTGTCGGTCTGACCGCCGCCCCTTCTTGAAGCCGGGCTTTCTCGTGCTCGCCGCGTTCGCGGCGAGTGTTTTCATTCCACAATCTCTCTCCGCTCAGACTGACACCGTCGAAGGGATCGAGATCGTGGGTAACGAGTCGGTCGACGCCGACACCTACCTCTTTCATATTACTTCCAAACCCGGCGATCCCTACGACGAGGCCGAGGCGCGGAACGATTTTCAGCGGCTGTGGGCGACGGGTTTTCTCGATGATCTGACGCTCGAAGTGCGCGACGGCGATCGGGGGAAGATCCTGCGCTTCATGGTCAAGGAGCGAAAACGGATCCGCAGCATCGAGTATCTGGGGTCGGATGCGCTGGATCAGAAGACAATAGAGGAAAAGCTCGCCGAGGAAGAGGCGGTCATCAGGGCCGATACCTTCTATGATCCGGCGCAAATCGTGAAGGTCGAGAAGATCATACGGCAGATGCTGAGCGACCAGGGGCTCCCCAATGGCGAAGTCTCGAGCGAAGTTACTAACGTCGCCAATGGTGTCCGCGTCGCGTTCAACATTCGCGACGAGCAGAAGATCACGATCAAGGAAATCAACTTCTCGGGTGTCGAGAATTTCTCTCAGTGGCAACTCCGATGGGGCATGAAGGAGACGAAGGAAGATCATCTTATGGCCTTCGTGCAGGGAGGCAGCCTCTATACCAGCGAGAAGTTGGCCGCGGACATGGAAAAGGTCCGGGAGTTGTATCTCAACGACGGCTTCGTCGACGTGAGTTTCGGTGAGCCGGAGTTGACCTATGAGGACGGTACTTCCCGGTTCCTCTTTTGGGAGAAACCGAAGCGCTTCCTCACACTGACCATCCCGGTTTCAGAAGGACAGCAGTATCGCGTGGGTGAGGTCGCGGTCGATGGCGCGAAGGTCTTTCCGGAGAACTTCGTCAAGGCGTTCTTCAGCCTCCAGCCGGGGGAGGTCTACAACGAGTCCAAAGTCGTCAATGGGCTGGAGAAGCTGAGGGAGGTCTACGGCGCCCGCGGTTACATCCAGTTCACCGGTTTTCCCGTGAAACGGCCGCAGCCGGGTACGGACCTGGTCGATGTCACCATCAATCTTCAGGAAGACAAACAGTACTTCGTGAACCGCATCGAGTTCTCGGGCAACACCACGACCCGCGACAAGGTCATTCGGCGCGAGGTCTGGCTGAACGAGCAGGACGTGATGAACATGGAGATGCTCAAGCTCTCCATTCGTCGCATCAACCAGCTTGGTTATTTTCGCCCCATCGAGCAGCCCGAGATCCGCCCGGTTCCCGGTGAGGACGACCGCCTGGACATCGTGCTCCCGGTGCAGGAACAGAACCGGAACCAGTTCACGTTCGGTGGCGGTGTGTCCGGCTTGGAGGGAGCGTTCCTCAACCTCTCCTTTTCCACGACCAACTTCCTGGGTCGGGGAGAGACCGCGTCCTTCATGATTCAGACCGGGAGCCGAACGCGCAACTTCCAGATCGCGCTTCAGGAACCATGGTTCATGGACAAACCCATCACCCTCGGATTCGACATTTTCAACCGTACCCTGCGTCTACCCCAGTTCACGCGACAGGACACCGGTGCCAGCGTGGTCTGGGGTATCCCGGTCAAACGGTTCTCGCGCCTGTTCCTCAACTACGGCTATACGGTCATCGAGACGTCGCCACCCGACGAGAGCCTGTTCGGCGATGAAGTGCTCGTCGACCCGTCGGTCGGGAACCCGCCCTTGCTCGATCCGTTTCTTGGAGTCTTTGGCGAGTTTCGGCAGAGCAAGATCACGCCGACCTTCGTCCACAACACGGTGGATCAGCCGCTATTCGCGCGTACCGGAAAGCGCTACACCTTCAGTCTCGAGTACGCGGGAGGGCCGCTGGGCGGATCGGTTAACTTCTACAAGCCGACGCTCGAGGGGGTCTGGTACCTGCCGGTCTCGCGGACGACCAACTTCGGATTCCGAGCCATGGCCTCCTGGGTGGAAGGATTCGATAACACCGCGGTCCCGTCCTTCGAGCGATTCTTCATGGGCGGCGAGAACCAGATTCGCGGCTACGACATTCGCTCGGTCGGGCCCATCGCGCTCGACGAGACGGTCGACCCCCCGCGACAGATACTCATCGGCGGCACCAAGATGGTACTCTTCAACGTGGAGTACTACATTCCGCTGGCGGGACCGTTGCGAGCAGTGCTATTCTTTGATGCCGGTCAGGCTTTTGCGGAGGAAGAGCAATTGAGAGTCTCCATGATCCAGGATCTCGTTACGTCCACCGGTGCCGAAATGCGTTTCTTCGTCCCGGTTCTCAACGTCCCGTTTCGGCTGATTTTTGCTTACAATCCAAACCCACCCCTCTTCCAGCCGAAGACCGCGTTCCGATTCGGCGTTGGGTCGACCTTCTAGTAAAGATGCCCGCTGCGGGGCTGCCGACCGCCCCACCAGGAGATCGGGTTGGGGCGGTCTAGAGCAATCGTGCTAAGGAGCAACAAGTCAAAGGAGTAGCCATGAAGCTGACGTCGTTCGTCCTAGCGACAGCCTTCACCGTCGCGTTGCCCGCGAGGGGGATAGGACAGGAATCGAGTCCGGGTGCCAGCGTTCAAATCAAGATCGCGGTGATCAACATCGATCGGGTCGCGGCGGACTCGAACGCCGGCAAAGAGCTTTTCGACAGGCTCAAGGAGGAGAACGACAAGCTGGCTGCGGAGCGCGCGAGGCGCGAGCAGGAGATCCGGGATCTGTCCTCCAAGCTCACGTCGGAAGTGCTGTCTACCGACGCGCAGGGACGGTTACAGCGCGAGATCGAGCGAAAGCGCACCGACGCTCAGCGCTGGCTCGAGGACGCGCAGCAGGATTTCCAGGAGAGGCAGCAGCAGGAGGAAGCCGCCTTTCAGGTGAAGCTCGGCCCCATCGTCGAAGCGGTGGCCCGGGAGCAAGGAATAGGGCTCATCTTGCGAGATACGCCGGGCCTCACGTTCGTCCTCGACTCGCAGCTCGACCTCACGCCCGCCGTCGTTCAACGACTCAATGAGTCCGGGGCAGCGGCGGGAACGGCAGAACCGGCGCAACCCGCGCAACCGGCGGCAGAGCCGGCGGCAGAGACGCCGCCCCCCGCCACGACGCCGCCCCCACAGAATTAGGCTACCGGGCATTCCTCGTGACCGGACTGGACATTCAGCAGATCATGGAGCGGCTTCCCCACCGCTACCCGTTTCTGCTGATCGACCGCGTCCTGGAGTTCGACCCGGGCCGCCGCATCCTGGCTCTGAAAAACGTAACCTTCAACGAAGAGTTCTTCCAGGGCCACTTTCCCGGTCAGCCGATCATGCCGGGAGTGCTCATCCTCGAGGCCATGGCGCAGGCGGGCGGCATTCTGGTCCTCCCGTCCGACGGTAGCGCGGCGGGCAAGGCCTTCTACCTGGTCGCCATCGAGCACGCCAAGTTCCGACGCACGGTCGTGCCGGGGGATCGACTGACGATCGAGCTGAACGTGATGCGGGCACGAGGGAACTTCCGCAAGTTGGCTGGGCGGGCGGAGGTGGATGGGCAGCTGGCCGCCGAGGCCGAGCTGACGTTGACCGGGGTGGATCAAGAATGAAGGCGACCGCCGTCGAGTGTCATCGCACCGCGATCGTGCACCCCGGTGCGCGTCTCGCGGACGGCGTTCGGGTCGGCCCCTATGCGGTGATCGGAGAGCACGTGACGATCGGGCGGGACTCGATCGTGGAAGCGAACTCGGTCGTCGATGGATATACGAAGATCGGCGAGCGTTGCCGCATCTTCCCCTTTGCCTCGGTGGGTCTCGAGCCGCAAGATCTCAAGTTCCGAGGAGAGGAATCGACGCTCGAAGTGGGCAACGACAACGTCTTCCGTGAGTTCGTCACGATCCATCGCGGCACGAGCGGTGGGGGAGGTCGCACGTTCATCGGGAACTCCAACCTCTTCATGGCCTACTCGCACGTCGCACACGACTGCGTGATCGGAAGCTTTACCATTTTCGCAAACGGTGCGGCGCTGGCGGGCCACGTATTGGTCGACGATCACGCGACCATCGGTGCCTACAGCGGGATCCATCAGTTCTGCCGGGTGGGACGCTACGCGTTCGTGGGCGGGTACACCGTCGCGACTCAGGACGTGTTGCCCTTCTCGCGAACCGTGGGGAACCGCGCCCGCCTGTATGGCATCAATACCGTGGGGCTGGTGCGACGCGAGTTCGCGCGCGAGCGAATTAACAGTCTGCGGCACGCCTTCAGGATTTTGCAGCAGTCGAAGCTCAACGTTTCACAGGCAGTGGGAAGGCTCGAGGAAGAGTCGACGAGTGAAGACGTCCGGCTGCTCATCGACTTCATTCGCACCTCGAAACGAGGAGTCGTCATCCGGCGCGGCCGGGAGCGCGGCGAGCCTCTTTGAACCCTCCATGCCTTCCACCAAGGGCGGGCGCGAAGACGCGTCCGTCGCCCCGCTCCTGATACCCCAAGACACCATCGGCCTCATCGCCGGAAACGGCGTGTTCCCCCTGCTCGTGCTCGAGGAAGCCCGGCGCCGCGGCCTCCGGGTCGTGGTATTGGCCATCAAGGGTGAGGCGGAGTCCCGCATCGATGATACCGATGCCACGGTACATTGGATCGGGTTGGGAGAAGTGAGCCGCTGCATCAAGATTCTCAAACAAGAAGGCGTGGGCCAGGCCGTCATGGCGGGCCAGGTCAGACACAAGAAGGTCTTCTCGTTGCTGAAGCCCGACCCGGCCCTTCTTAGGATCTGGTCCCGCATGAAAACCCGCAACACCGATGCGATTCTTGGAGCGGTCGCGGATGTGTTGGCCGAGGAGGGCATCGCGCTGATGGATTCCACGGCTCTGCTTCGTCCCTGGATGGCCGCGGCGGGCGTGCTAGGGAGTCGTTCGCCGAGCGCGGAGGAGAAAAAGGACATTGCGTTCGGCTACGAGGCCGCTCGTGAGCTGGCGCGGCGCGACATCGGCCAGACCGTGGTGGTGAAAGGCGGTGCGGTGGTTGCCGCGGAGGCGATGGAGGGTACCGACGAAACGATTCGCCGGGCGGGACTCCTCGTCTCCGGCGGACTGACCGTGGTCAAGGTCGCGCGACCCGCCCAAGACATGCGCTTCGACGTACCGGTCGTGGGACCACGTACCATCGAGGTGATGCATCAGGCCGGATGCACGGTGCTAGCGCTCCAGGCGGGAATGAGCCTTCTGCTCGAGCGCGATGCGCTCCTCGAGATGGCCGACCGTCACGGGATTGCCGTTTTCGGAGTGGATTCGCGGGAAGGCGAGCCGGAGCCCTCGGTTCCTGAGAGCTCCCGAGCGGGGAGCGCGGGAGCACTGAAGAGTGGAATGCGTGGGACCCCGCGGCGCAAGAGGGAGTCGCGCGAGTGAGCCCTTCGACTCGCATTCCGGTCGCCGTCATTGGGGTCGGGGCGCTTGGGAGTCGCCACGCTCGGGTCTACGACAGCCTCCCGCAGGCCGAGCTCGTCGGTGTGGCCGACATCGAGCTGGAGCGTGCCCGCGCGGTTGCCGAGCAATACGGCGTTTCCGCCACCGAGGACTACCGCGAGCTCGTTCCCCAGGTGCGGGCCGCCAGCGTCACCGTTCCTACGGTCGCGCATCGCGAGGTGGCGCTCGCGCTCATGGAATCGGGAATCGATGTGTTGGTCGAGAAACCGATGGCGTCGAGCGTGGAGGAGGCCAGCGAGATGCTGGCGATGGCGCGCACGAAGGAGATCGTCCTCGGCGTGGGCCACACGGAGCGCTACAATCCGGCCGTCGAGGCGGTCATCGAGCACTGCCGGAGCCCGCGTTTCATCGAGGTCCATCGTCTCGCGTCCTTCGACGCGCGCAGCCTGGACATCGATGTCGTGCTGGATCTCATGATCCATGATCTGGACGTCGTGACCTCGCTCGTTCGGTCCGAGGTGAGTCGGGTGGAGGCGATCGGGGTGCCGGTCTTGACGGACCGCGTCGATATCGCCAACGCCCGTCTGCGTTTCGCCTCGGGCTGCGTCGCGAACCTGACGGCGAGCCGAATCTCTCAAGAGAAGATGCGTAAGCTGCGTGTTTGGCAGAGCGACAGCTACGTTTCGCTGGACTATCTGAACCAGGAGGCATGGTCGTACCGGCTGGTGCGTGGAGAGGGGCGTCCTAGCGTCCAACGCGAGCGGCTGGGAGGGGCAACCGAGGAGCCTCTCAAGCGCGAGTTGGAGGACTTCCTTGCCGCGGTGGCGGCGCGTCGCGAGCCCCGCGTCTCGGGGCAAGCCGGCCTGAACGCCCTTCGCTTAGCCTATCGAGTCATTGGCGCGATGGAAGACGCCCTGGCTTGACCAACCCCCGTCATTCTCGGCGTGTCTTGCTGGGCAGATCCCCCCTGTCTATAATCCGGAAGACCCTGACTTACAGCAACTTCGAGCGGCGGAGCGGCTGAAGCCGGCAGGGCACTCGAAAGGTCGCGATTGCAGCGCACTGCCTACGGACATGGAAGACGGCTTGCCGGTATCCGTCGCGGCGCACCGGTAGCACCCCGGCGAAAGCGAAAGATCGAGAGCCATCCGCCGGATCGTGCCGAGCTGGTCCGCAAGGGGCTCGGATTCGAAGCCTTCCTGCCTGTTGCCGACCGCGAGCACCTTCCCCTGCCTCACCTTTTGCGCGACGAGGCAGATGGCGAAGTCGCGGCGCATGAAGGCATCGCACTCAATAAAAGTCGACGAGAAGGCTTTCTCGTCTCCACCATTCTTCACC
>JBOGJF010000590.1:0-6505 GCA_050747785.1 Vicinamibacteria bacterium | reverse complement strand
CCGCGATACCGAGCCTTGAGCCGAGCGAAGGTCTCCAGCATTTCTTCAGTGGTGGTCTCGTCGATCGACATCGCCGCGTAGACCCGCAGCGCGAGCTCGCCTCTTCGCTCGAGCTCTTCGAACAAGTCGACGATGTCTTCGTCAGGATAGCCGAGTCGGGTGTGGTCCTCCGGGACGCCGGTCGGGGTCTGAATGCTCGTGATTCCAAAGCGATGAGCGTAGGTCATCCCGGTGCGGAGGGCGGCCAGGAGATCTTCACGGCTCGGGCGCGGGATGGAGCGCTGGACCAGACCGATGGCCCCCTCTTCCTTCAGGGAACCACTGGGATCGCCGCTCTGAAGATCGCGAACGATCTCCCCAGGTCCGTCCGGTACCGAATCCCGCCCGACGGCGGCGATTTCGAGCGCTCTCGAGTTCACCCAAGCCGTGTGTGCGTCGTAGGAAAGGAGGAAGACTGGTCGATCGGGAACGACCTCGTCCAAGTCGTGCCGCGTGGGTAGGCGCCCGCCGTCGATCCGGTCGTAGTACCATCCTTGCCCGACGATCCATTCTCGCCCCGGGCTGGCTTCGGCGTAGATGCGAACGAGCTCCTGCATTTCTTCCAGCGACTGTGCCTCGTCCAGTCCTACCTGTTCGAGGAGAAGCGATCCGCTGAGGAGATGAGCGTGACTGTCGATTAGGCCGGGCAGAACCAAGCGGCCGCCCAAATCCACGACGACGGTCTCCGGTCCGACGAAGCGGTCCATGTCGGTGTCGGAGCCGACCGCCTGGAATGTACGCTCGCGCACGGCTGTCGCCTCCGCCCAAGGTATTGCCGAGTCCATGGTGTAGATTCGTCCGCCGCGGAGAACGAGCGAAGCGAAGGGTGCACTAGGCTCGCACGAAGCCAGCGCGAGGAGGAGCAGGAGGAGGGATCGCCGCGTCATCGGCGACGATACTATAACCGAAGGCGCCTCACGGTCGAGGCAGAGTATGCCGCGGGCGCTAACGCAACGACGGAGAGCCCGCGGTCCGAAGGTTGTGCATCACCGCGTAACCATAGGCCGCGGTCACCGCAATACGCACCCAAAGTGCGGCCCGGTCGTGCCCATCCTCGTGAAGGCGCTTGGTCGTCCACCAGACGGCTGCGGGCACGAGGACGTGCGCCGTTAAACGAACGCCGCGATTTCCCGCCAGCGGATTCGCCTCGTAGATGCCGGGCTGCCTCAGCCCCCACTCGGTGGTGGCGAGGTCTCCCGCCGAAGCGGCGAACATCCCGACCCCGAAGGTTTGGAAGAGGGCGCCTTCCTTCGAAACATCGGCTTCACCGCGAGTGTCCGTGGCCGGCGCGGTTCGGTCGGAACGCGTTTCCGTGGGCTGTGCGAAAGCCACCTCTACTGCCGTGGGGCCGGCGAGGCCGATGAGCATTAGCGCGATGGAGCCCGCCGTTCTTATCATCATGTATTAGCACTCCCGTCGGTCGAGAGGGCCGGATTCCCGAGGTTGCACGGAACCCCCTCTGGCTGCAGACTAGATTTGTTGGCTCGTGTGGCAGCTCACTAAGCAAGGTGGGTACCAAGCAGCGAGCATCCGGGAGAAGGACAACGAAACCCTCTGTATCGGCAGGGGATCTTTCGCCGGTCTCTCGTGCGGCCGGGCGCGGCTCACGAGCTCCAGGCGTTGGGTTTCCGCAACACCCGTGGGGAAATCCCCCGCGGTTGACTCCAAGCGCTCGATGCGTCCTCGTTGTCGTCGCTGCCCTGCTCACCGGCGCGCTTGCGCACGCGCGGCCGGAGGCGAGCCTCCGCGACCCAGACTATCTGGCCGCGGCCGATTCGGGTTTCAGACAAATCTTCGACCTCGATTATGACGCCGCGCTCGCGACGTTCTCCTCGCTTGAAACCCGTTACCCGGATCACCCGGGCCCACCTCTGGGCTCGGCGACGGTCCGGTGGTTGCAGGAGCTCATCGAGCGTCAGGACTTCGATCTGAGCAAGTTCATCGCTCCGGGCTACTTCAATCGGAATTCGGAGCGGAAAATGCCGCCGTCGGAGAGGGAGCGGTTCTTCGAGGAAGTCGAGCGCAGCAGAAGACGATCGGAAACGGTGCTCGGTCGGGACCCCGGGAACCGTGACGCGCGCTTCTTTCTAGGTTCGGCAGAAGGCCTTTTGGCCGCGTTCGCTTACACGGTGGACGGCAAGATGCTGGAGGCGGTCGGACACGCGAAGCAGGCTTACCAATATCATCGAGAGCTCATCGACGGCGATCCGGACTACGCCGATGCTTACGTGGGTGTCGGGGTCTACGAGTACATCGTCGACAACTTGCGCTGGTACTTGAAATGGCCCGCCAAGATGATTGGCTATCGCGGTAGTGAGGCACGCGGGATCGACTACCTGGAAACCGCGCGCCGAGAGGAATCATCGCTATCCGATGAAGCGAGCGCCATGCTGATGGTGATCTACTTCCGCGAGAAGAAATACCACCATGCGCTCGCCCTGGCCCGAGGGCTCCGGCAACGCTATCCGAAAAACTTTCTCTTTCATCTCGATCATGGACAGATCCTGGAGGTGATGGGGAGGAAGAGGGAGGCGGTCGTGGACTATCTCGAGGTCGTGCGTAAGGCGGAGCAGGGCCGGCCCAACTACCAGAGGCTTCCGCTCGAGAGTTTTCGCTACGCTCTTGGGTCGCGGCTGCGGCGCCTCGGTCACGGCGATACGGCTTTACGCACCTTCAGCGACTGCATCGCGAGTGTTCAGACGCCTGACACCGAAAGGGCGCTGTGCCATTTGGAGGCGGGTTTGATCGAAGACGAAGACGGCCGGCGAGAGCGAGCCGTCGCGCACTACGAGTCGGTGTTGGCACTTCCGCGGGTGGGAGACTCCCACCAGACCGCCCGTGACCGCCTGCGCACGCCCTATCGCGGTCGCTGATCCACATTGTTTGCATTAGTGCGGCGGGGCCCGGCGTCTGACTTCTAGACGGCCTGTCTAGTGAGAGGCGCCGAGTACTTCACAGATCCGTTCGAGCGCCCAATCGATCTCGTCTTGTTCGATGACCAACGGGGGTGCGAAGCGGATGACCCTCTCGTGCGTTTCCTTGCACAGTATGCCTCGCTCCATGAGCATTTCGCAGTAGCCGCGCGCGGGCCCTGCCTGCGGTTGGAGCTCGACTCCCAACAAGAGTCCCTTGCCGCGAACTTCGCGAACGAGGGGGGATCGAATCTCGAGAAGTCCGTTCATGAAGTAGGCGCCCATGTGGTGCGCTCGCTCGACCAAATTCTCGTCGATGAGCACGTCGAGCGCCTCGCGAGCCACCGCGCAGGCCAAAGGGTTCCCCCCGAACGTGGAACCGTGATCGCCGGGCCGAAAGACTCCCAGCACTTCGTTCGATCCAACGACGGCGGAAACCGGGTAGAGACCGCCCCCGAGGGCCTTGCCGAGAATATAGAGGTCGGGCACGACGTCCTCGTGTTGGCAAGCAAACAGGCGACCGGTGCGGCCGAGGCCCGTTTGGATCTCGTCAGCGAGGAGAAGCACGTTCTCTTCGCTGCAAAGATCTCTGAGCCCACGCAAGAACCCTGCCGGCGGCACGATGACTCCAGCTTCCCCTTGAATCGGCTCCACGAGAATCCCGACCGTGTTCTTGGTCACGGCATGGCGCACGGCTTCGATGTCTCCGTAGGGCACGGTTCGGAAACCGGGGGCGAAGGGACCGAAGCCTTCCCGATACTGGGCTTCGCTCGAGAATCCCACGAGCGTCGTCGTGCGCCCATGGAAGTTGTTCTCGAAAACGACGATCTCTGCCCGGTCGTCCTCCACGCCTTTATTGACGTAGCCCCATTTGCGCGCGGTCTTGATCGCGGTCTCGACGGCTTCCGCGCCGGAGTTCATCGGTAGAACCATCTGCATGCCGCAGAGCTCGGCGAGCCGCCGGAAAAAAGGACCCGTTTGGTCGTTGTGAAAGGCGCGTGACGTGAGCGTCAGTCTTCCTGCTTGCTCGGTCAATGCCGCGACCAGCCGCGGATGACAATGGCCCTGGTTGACGGCCGAGTAGGCGGAAAGACAGTCCATATACTTCTTGCCTTCGACGTCCCAGACCCAGATGCCGCGGCCTTTCTCGATGACGACCGGCAGCGGGTGGTAGTTGTGGGCGCCGTAAGTTTCTGCCAGCGTGAGGTGCTCTTGGGTTTTTCCGGACGCGGTGGATGCTTGTGAGCCTGTCATTCTCTTTTACCTCGGGCCTACTCGAGAGAGCCCTCTTGGTAGCTTACCACGACGACCCCATCGACCTCGGGTCGGGGCGGGTTGCCAGTCGTTAGCGGAAGAGTCGAAACGGGCGGTCGGTTAGCCCCGCCAGACCCACCAGAGGAACAGGCCGATCATGACGAGGGCCAGAGACAACTTGGCGACGGTTCCCAGCAACATGCCCACGATCGTGCCAAATGCGCTGCGAACGCTGGTGCGGAGCTGTCTGCCGCGCAGCAGCTCACCGATCAAAGCGCCGACGATGGGGCCCAGCACGAGCCCGAGCGGGCCAAAGAAGAATCCCGTGACGGCTCCCACTAGAGCACCTACCGCCCCCCACCAACTCCCTCCAAACTTCTTCACTCCGAGGGCCCCCGCCGTGTAGTCGAGAATAAAGGCCAGCATACTAATGCCGCCCAAGATGAGGAGCTCCTTTAGCCCCACCGTGTCGAAATCGGTGAAGAACGCGTAGACCAAGGCGCCCAAGACGATGAGCGGCGTCCCGGGGATGGCAGGTAAGAAGGAGCCCAGTAGGCCGGCCAGCATCAGGAAGCCCACCAAGATATAGATCGCTGCCACGGTTGCAGGAATACCGAAGGAATTGGGCTAGCGCTCAGTCCCAAACGTGACTGAGCGTGGTACGTTCCCCGAGCTCGTTGTGCTCGACCACGAGGTCGACCAATCGGTCCACTTCTCGAGCGCGCAGGGCCCTTACTATCTCCGAGTGTTGATGCACCATCAGGTTTCGGAACTGCGGAGAGCCGTGGAAGTCGGGACGGAGCATGGTCACGATGCGGTAGGGCTGGAGCGCCGTGCGTAGCTCCCCCACCAGCTCTTTGAGGCGCCGGTGCGCGGTGACCTCGATGAGCAGCTCGTGAAAGCGTCCGTTGAGCTCGATGAGTCGATCGATCTCCTCGGCGCCCAGCTGTTCGGCGCGCACACACAATGCCTCGAGACGGTCCAATTGCTTGGAAGTGACTCTCTCCGCCGCGAGACGTATCCCGTAACTTTCTAGGACCCTTAAGAGCCCGTAGATCTCCTTGACGTCGTTCGCCGAGAGCTTGACGACGGTGAGTCCGCCGGAAGGAAACGGCTGCACCAGCCCTTCCTGTTCGAGCCTGGACAGCGCCTCACGCACCGGAGTTCGACTCGCTCCCAGAGACTGCGCGATCTCGAGCTCCTTCAAACGCTCTCCTGGCTGGAGGTCACCGTTGATGATCCCCTTCTTCAAGAAAGTGTAAACCTGGTCGGCGAGCGTATTACGCTCCACCGACTTCGTCTTGAGCTTTCCGGCCGGCATGGGCTAGCCCCCAGTTCGCTGATTGGCCATCCGGCAGAGCAAGCGCTCTGCCCTGACCGGGTTGAAGACACCGCACACGCAGAAGCGTGACATATAACGCGCACACTCCGCCGCCGATCGACGCCGCGTCTTGACCCAGTCGATCATCTTCTCGGCGAAGGCGTGTGCCACCATTCCATGACCGCACATCGTGGTAAGCGACAGGGTATTGGCATCGGAAAGCTGGCTCGTGTTCCCCATGAACCCTAGAGAGTACTCGACGGCGTGCGGCTCGATGTCCGCTTGACGGCTGCACACCGCCGCGTCATCTACCAACGCCGAGATGTTGATGGATAGACCGAGGTCCGCAGCCTTGACTTCCTTCAAGCAGGCGACGAGCACCTCGCGATTGTCGAAGACGGCGGCGGCGGTGGTCGGGGTGGTGATCCCTGCGATCACTTCTTCCGGGGAGCCGCTCTCGGGGCGGCGCCAGTGGGCGAGCGGGTTCAGGTGACGGGAAGGGCGAAAGAGCCCCCCGTTCTTCCCGTCACCGATATTCACCGGCCGGTGGCGGGAGCAAATTGTGAGGAATTGCCGAAGGCGCTCCGGCGCTGCGGAGTCGTTTTTCCCGCGCGTACACATGGCGAACAGGATGTAGTCGTCCTTGAGATCCTCGGGCTGGCCCGTGCGATGCAGCGTGTTCGTCATTTTGCGGCGCTCAACACCGACACGACTTGGTTCGCATTCGTCGCCCGGCCCAACCCGAGGTTCGTCTTGCCGCGAATGACTGGATAACCTCGGCGGGATAGGAGGGCCGGCAGTGGGTTACTCCCGTTGGGACCACACACCGCGCCGATGCCGAGCGAAACGACGGTTTCGAGGCGGGGGCCGACGGTTTCGATCACGTCCAGGATTTTCTCGACCTGGCTCATCGGCACTTTTACCTCCACGATGGCCGACAACACCTTCTCATCGAGGATGTCCGATCGGAGCGTTCCCC
>JBOGJF010000589.1:0-3147 GCA_050747785.1 Vicinamibacteria bacterium | reverse complement strand
TCCTGGCCTTGCTTCCAGTTGACCGGCGTCGCCACCTTGTGCTTCGCGGTGAGCTGGCAGGAATCCAGCAGCCGCAGCACCTCGTCGAAATTGCGGCCCGTGCTCATCGGGTAGGTGAGCATCGCCTTAACCTTCTTATCCGGACCGACGACGAATACCGATCGGACGGTTTGGTTGTCGGCCGCGGTCCGGCCCTCCGAAGCGCTGCCCGCTTCATCTGGCAGCATGTCATAGGCCTTCGCCACCTTGAGCTCGGGGTCGCCGATGAGCGGGTAGGTGACCGCGTGGCCCTGGGTCTCCTCGATGTCCTTCGACCATTTCTGGTGGTCGCTCACCCCGTCCACGCTCAGCCCGAGTACCTTGGTGTTGCGCCTATCGAACTCCGGCTTCAAACCGGCCATGTAGCCGAGCTCGGTGGTGCAGACCGGCGTGAAGTCCTTGGGATGGGAGAATAAAATCGCCCAGCCGTCGCCGATCCACTCGTGGAAGTTGATCTTTCCCTCCGTGGTTTCTGCCGTGAAGTTGGGTGCCTCACTATTGATTCTCAATGCCATGATAACCTCCGTAGACGCGTCGCCTCCGACGCACTTCTCCACTTTAGCCAAAACTAGGTAGAAAAAAAAGGCGGCAAGTCACCGGGACGCGGACGGCCCAGCAACGGCCGTCCGAACTATTCCGGCCGCAGCGTCAGTCGATGGGCCGCTTGCTCGTCGACCGCCTCGCGGCTATAGGCCAGCGGGAAGTACTCGTTCGCGGCCCAAGGCTGCAACAAGCTTCCGTAGAACGGGCTTTCCGGCTGCCCGGACTGCCCGGGAGTGATGCTGAACACCGAACGATCCCAGTCGGCGGTGTCCAGGACTTGACGCAAGCTGACCGAAGTCGCAGCCACGGTTCCGAAACCGCCCGATCGCTCGACGGTGGGAATGTCGAACTCGGCGGCCAGTTGATGCGGGAACTCGCTCAGCTGAACTCGCCCGTATCGCCACTGCGACCAGTCCGAACCGAGCTCTTTCGTCAAACGGTCCACCGCCTTCCTCAGGCCCTCTTCCACGAGCGCCTGGCGCTTGTCCGACGGCGTCTCGGGGTCCGAGGCGGCCTCCTCCGCTTCTTCGCGCCATATGAGGTAGATGGCCGCCGGCGCACTCTCCCTTGCGAGGACCGCATCCCAGTTGGCTACCATGTCCCGCGCCCGCTCGAGAGCGGCGTCCTCGGACGTCCACCCTTGGAACAAGGGAATATCCGCTACCGCCCTCAAGGAGTAGGCGTCCAGCTGGATCTCTTGAAGATCTCCGATCGAGTATTTCTGGTCCGACTTTAGGAGCTGGCGTATCCGTGTGATCCGCGAGAACTCGACGCCGGTCGATGAATGAAACATCACCGGCCGACCCCTGTATCCGGGAGGATGAGTATCGTCGTTCGCGGTCGCGATCCAGCCCCGCTCCGGGTTCATCTCGCGCGGGAGATCGCTGCGGAATCCGCGCCACTCGTACTCTCCGGTGCCTGGAACGGGCAGCCTTCCATTCCAACCGTCTCGGTCCGGCGTGAGCGCCGAGACCTGCAAGGCGATGTTGCCTTCGACGTCGCCGCAGATCAGGTTATGCGTGGGCACCTTCCAGGACATGGCCCGATCGAAGAAGTCCTCACAGCTCTCCGCCTGAGCGAAGCGGAAGCTCCCGAGATAGGGGGCGGTCCCCGGATCATGCGTGACCGAGCGCACCGCGTAGGCGCGGTGGTTTTCGGTGTCCTCGAAGAAGATCGGACCGTGGCG
Source organism: Vicinamibacteria bacterium (assembly GCA_050747785.1). GTDB lineage: Bacteria > Acidobacteriota > Vicinamibacteria > Marinacidobacterales > DATDRI01 > CBDANW01. Next base: position 1,379 of record JBOGJF010000589.1, on the reverse strand, counting down.
GCTGAACTTCAGCTCGATCGTGCGCGGCGCCTCACCCTTGACCGGAATCTCCTCGCTGAGGATGCGCATCGGCTCCCAGCCGTCCTGCCAGCGGACCTGGTTGGGATCCTCCGGATTGACCTCCTCGACGAACACGTCGTTGACATCGACTCCCGCGAACGTGAAGCCCCAGGCCATCCGCTCGTTGTGACCGACGTTCACACCTACGAAAGGTGGCTCGCTCGCCCCGATCACGTTCCATCCCGGCGCGACGAGGTGCGCGTAGTACCGAAGCGACGGATTCTCGAGGCGGCGATGGGGATCGTTGGAGAGAATCACCTGTCCCGTGGTAGAGAGCTTCCCGCTTATGACCCAGTTGTTGCTCCCTTCTTCGAGGAGCTCCTGCATCGGTGGCAACCATGAGGTCTGCGGGGGCGAGACCCACTCGCGGTAAGGCTCGACGAGCTCGAGCGGGGGCAATCGTCCCGGCACGAACGGATCGCTGTCCCCGGCACGCATACTGTCCAAGATATTATCCGGGACAATCGAGACGTCGAGCCCCTCGGGAACCTTCAGGTCATCCCAGGGAAGCGGCGCGTCGCGACGGTTGGCCTCCTCGACGCCGAGCTCGGCGACGGCGAGCGCCAGCTGGATCTCGCTGATGGCGTGGTCGCCGGCGCTCGGGAAACTGAGGTTCGTCCAGCGCCGCACGACGGTCTCGGCCGTCCAGAGACCGGGCTCGACGCCGGTGAGCTTGAACTCGACCGGCAGGTTGTCGCGGTTCTGCTCGATAAAGGCGTTGATGCCGTTGGCGTAGGCGGTGAAGATGCGCTTGCCTTCCGGGTGATAGCTCGTCCACTCGGAATCGTCGGACGGCTCACGAAGCATCATCAATCGCGTGCGGGCGTCGTACGCGAAGGCATCCGGCCCGTAGATCTCGGAGAGCAGCCCTCCCCGCCAGCGGCGCCACATCTCCAGCTGCCAGAGACGATCCTGAGCCAGGACGTATCCCTGAGCGAAGAAGAGATCGTCCACGTTCTGCGCGTAGATGTGCGGCACGCCATACCGATCGCGCACGACCTCGACGGGCTCCTGGAGGCCGGGGAGAACCACCTCACCCTCGATCTGGGCCAGCGATTCACGGGCTAGGGATTGGAGATCCCCGGCAACCCCGATGGCCGTTTCCGTGGAGCGGTCACAGCCGGCGGCGAGGAGCGCCACAACTACAAACGCCAAACCCGAGCGATTTCGATGACGGAGCAGCATGAGAACCCCCCTTTCGAACTAACGACAGGCAAAGGTAGCGTCGAGGAGAACGGATCTTCCCGGTCCCAGGTTGCCGAAAGTGACGGAGTGCGGTCGGTAGCCGAGACCGGTCTGCGTCGAGGCCAGCACGGAGA
>JBOGJF010000588.1:0-3399 GCA_050747785.1 Vicinamibacteria bacterium | reverse complement strand
GTGGAGACCGGGTCCCATCCTAACGCACTACCGCGGTCCCCACTCCAGGGTTGGGGCTGGAACCCGCCCGACCCCATAGTAAGAGAAAGCCCGTCCAGATCAAGCGAGAAATAGAAACCGAGGGGATTTGGATCCTTCCTGTAGACGTTTCCCTACGCGTCTTCGCGAGCTCAACGTCCACAAGTTGTTCTGTCCCAACGTGATGAGCGCAGGGCTAGACTGGCGCGCGTCTTGCCTAAGGGACTCCCTGGCGGGGAAACACGGGAAGGTGGGGTTTTCTTTGTGGAAGCTCTACGGGTTGGGACTCCCCGAGCCCCCGCCGCGCTCTCATAGTTCTAGGTGGACGCCCCGTCGCACCGGGCGTCCTAGTGGCTAGGGCACACCCAGCTTCGGTGCCAACTCCCGTAGCTTCACCTGAATCCTGAGAACATTGTCCGGACCCATCCGGAAGAAGTGTTTCTGAGCGTCGGTGAGCGACTCGAGGCGCGGGTTCGCCAAGGCGTAGGTCTTGATGCGCGGCACGACCTCGACGGAGTCCTCCGGCACGGGAGTTTGCAGCAGCTCACGCATGGCAAGCGCCAAGGTTTGATCGAAGCTCCGGTCGGGTCGGCCGACCTCGGCGTAGGCTTCGTCGATGAGTGGCTTGACCATGCGGTAGAGCTCGGCAGAGCCCTCGGCGTCGAGCGAAGCGAACACGTCGCCTACCGCGTCATAGCGACGGTAGCTCGCGGGATCGATATATAGGCTCTCGGCTCGCTCGATGACCCGAAACTCCTCCTCGGGCTCGAGGAAAAGGAGATGCGCGCGAGGGCTGACTCCTTCGGCAATGTTGTCTACGATCATCGTGAAACGGCGAATCAAGTTGTCGTTGAGGAGCCACGCGGCTAGGCGTGGGTTGGAAAAGAGCTTCGCGGCGAGGTCCCGTAGGAACTGGTCGCTTTCTTCGAGCGGGGGAAGATCGACAGCAGGCGCTGTCTCTTCGATTTCCTCGGTCTCCGTTGGCTCAGGGGTTTCAACCACCGGCGCCTCGGGCTCCCCGCGCTGCCAATAAAAGAAGTAGAACCCGACACCGATTAGCAAAAGCAACACCACGAGGATCCCGATCGGCAGGAGCCCGGGCCCTCCGGAACCGAAGCGATCCGGCGGTTTCTCGATCTCGACCTCATCCCATTCGCTCATCGGCCTATTTCGTCAGCTCGTCGACTATCCAGCCGGCACCGTGGACCTCACGGGCGACGGTCAGGGCGAAGCGGATGTCGGTTGCGATGGCACGGCCCGTCGTCTCGGTGTAGATCCAGTCGCTCGCCATCGAGTCCTCGTTCCCGTCGAAGAGAAGCCCCACCACACGAAGGTGCGAGTTGAGAATCGCGCTTCCGGAGTTGCCTCCGGTGGTGTCGTTGGTCGTGACGAAATCCACGGGAAGACCCGCGTAGCGTTCGCGGAACGCTTGGTCGCCGATCGATTCCTTCCAAGCGGTGAGTGCCTTCGGTAACGCGAACTCTCCCGTGTTACCTCTTTCCTCCGCCAGGCGAAACATGCCCTCGAAGCGAGTCGCTAGCGGGACCTTTTCTCCCGCCCGGTTGGAGTAGGGCTTCGCCTGTCCGAAGGCCGCCCGCAGCGTGAAGTAGGCGTCGTAGTACAGATCATCGCCCTTCCACGCCATCATGCCACGGGAGAAGCGTGCGCGGCTCATGAAGAGCTTTTCGTTCAAGACCCGGACGCGCTGCCTCTGGGCCTTGAGGGTCGGCTCCATCCCCCGGGCGAAGGCGAGCGCGGGGTCTTCGGATGAGGTGAGCTCGTCGACGCTCGCCTCGAGGAGGCGCTCGCGGGTCGCGACCGCGGGAATCTCGGTTCCTTCGAGAACCGAAGCCGCGAGCCGGCGCGGGTCGTCACCGAGTCGCTGTCGCAGCGCTTCTACGGCGGCGATGCGCTGTTCCGGCGCGAGTGCGAGCGCGAGCTCGAAGCCGCGCGTGAGATAGTCCTCATCGAGCTTCAGGATGATAGGGTCTTCGTTCGAGAGGCCCTGGCGGACGCGCGGCCAATTGCGCTCTTGGAATCGTGGCTCTCGCTCCGCGTCGGAGGACTCGGCGCGGGCAAGAGCGAACTGATAGAGACCGGACGCGTAACCGAGAACCGAAGATCGCGTGAGCCAGGAGATCGCGCTGTCGAGGGCGTCGTTTGCCTCCACATCTTCCGCGTAGACACGCGCTTGATCGTCCAGAACCGATCCGAAGCTCGCCCGGAGCTCGGGCTTGCCATCGAGAAATTGCATGAATTCGCGCTCCCGTTCCCGGAAGCGGGATACGACGTCGTTCGTCTTGAGCGCTTCGAGGACGTCGCGCTGGTATTTGAGAGTATTGGCCAGGCCGAAGATCTCGTTCTTGAGCAGCACGTCGTACTCGTCGGATTGTGACGCGTAGCCGCGGAGCAGCTCGAGCTCGGTCTCGAGGTCTTCGATGCGTTTGGGAATACCCCGCCGGACGTTATAGTCGGCCGAGTAGCTCATGCGGTAACGGTTCGTGTTGCCGGGAAAACCCATCACGAGAGTGCCATCCCCCTCGTCGATGCCGTCGAAGGTTACGCGGAAATAGTGCTCGGGGCGGTAGGGGACGTTTGCCGCGTCGTGCTCGGCGTGCGCGCCGCCCGGGGCGATGTATGCCCGCAGGATCGAGATGTCGGAGACGTAGCGCGGAAAGCGGAAGTTCATCTCGTCGCCGCCAAAATAGCCGAGTTGCAACTCCGGCGCGTAAACGAGGCGGATGTCTTTCAGCTCTTCGTAGACGATGAGGAGGCTTCGCGCGCCGCTATTGAAGTCGACAACCTCGCAAGAATAGTCGTCGCCATTCTTCTGCTTGCAGTTTCGTTCGATTTCGGAACGTTTTCTCTCTCTTGCCTGCTGGATCCCGACCGCGTCCATCCCCGGAGTGACGACCGCGTCCATCTCGACGGTGACGTCCGAGCTCTCCCGCTCGATTTGAACGATGAATCGGCGGCAGGGGAGCTCCTCCGCCATCGCCGACGCGGTGAAACCGTTCTGGACGTAGTTGTCCGAATGTTCCGCGAGCGTGGAGGTGCGAATGCAATCGAGCGCGACGTGGTGGTTGGTGAGGATGAGCCCATTCGGCGAGGCGAAGCTTCCGGTGCCCCCGCTACCCCCCGCCAGGATCCTAACCGGCGCCTGCCGAAGGCGCGCGATATCCGATTCCGTGATCTTGACGCCGGACCCACGGTCGAGCCGATCCTTGGCTAGCTGCTCGAGCCGCCACATCCCCTCTTCGGCAAGCGCCGAGCTAGCGACGGCGAGTGTGACCACAACAAGGAGGCTTCGTCTCATGGCCGGATTCTAGCATGGGACCTGGCGACGGTCTGGGCTTGCACCGACTCGGGCAGTGCTGATAC
>JBOGJF010000587.1:0-3284 GCA_050747785.1 Vicinamibacteria bacterium | reverse complement strand
TCGACTCGCTGCCCGAGCTTGGCGGTCAGCTCGCCGCCCTATACCCCGAAAAGTACGTGTACGACGTCGGCGGATTCCCCCGAATCCTCGCACGTGACCTCGCCCGAAACCTCGTCGAGCAAGGCTTGCAGTTCGGCGCCGACGTCCATCTCGAAGAACAGGTCGGCGAACTCATCGCCAACGACGGGGGCTACATCGTCACGACCGATCGAGCGCGTTACCCCACTCGCGCCGTCCTCATCGCCGGCGGAAAGGGCGCTTTCGCTCCCCGCATCCTCGAATGTCCCGGCTACGATCGGCTCCTCAACCGTGGCGTGCACTATCACGTCAAGGATCCCGCGACCTACGAGGGAAAACGCCTCCTCGTCGTCGGAGGCGGCGACTCCGCCGTAGACTGGGTGCTCAACCTGAAGAACCGCGCCACACGACTCATCCTCATTCACCGGCGAGAAGGATTCCGCGCTCACGCCGAATCACAACGACAGCTCCGCAATGCCGTCCGTGCCGGCGCCATCGAACTTCTGACGTATCGCGAAGTCCGCGAGATCCACGGAGAAGAGTCCGTAACGGGTGTCACCATCTTCGACAACCGCACCGGCGAGGACACTAGATTCGAGGTCGACGCGATTCTCGCCCTCATTGGTTTCAAGCCCGACCTCGGCCCCATCGGCCAATGGGGACTGCAGCTCGCGCGCAACGCCATCAAAGTCGACGCCCTCATGCAGACCAACCTGCCCAACGTCTTCGCCGCTGGCGACATCGCGACCTACGAGGGCAAGCTCGAACTCATCGCGACCGGCTTCAGTGAGGCCGCTATGGCCGTCAATCACGCCGTCCAGGCCATCAACCCTTCCGCTCGCTACAATCCCGGCCACTCCACGAACCTCAAACTCTTCAAAGAGCGTGAAGCCGCGGAGACCCTCGATGCCGAAGACTAGCTCCTCTTCCTTTGCGCCAGCATGCATCTGGCATAGATCATGTATCGGCCGCCCCTACGTCGGGGCCTTCAACCCCCAGCTCCCGCGAACAGCGATGACCACTACCAACAATTCACCCAAAACCGTCCTGCTCGTGGAGGACAACGAGGACAACCTCGTCGTCTACCGCACGATCCTCGAACACGTCGGCTACAAAGTCATCGAAGCGCGCGACGGCGAGGAGGGCGTCAACCAGGCTCGAAAGGAAATGCCCGACCTCATCCTCATGGACATTTCCATCCCCAAAATGGACGGCTGGGAGGCCACGCAACGCCTCAAATCCGACGCCGCCACTCGCGGTATTCCCATCATCGCGCTCACAGCCCACGCGCTCGAAGAAGACAGACAGAAGGCCCAGCAGGCAGGTTGCGATGGGTATCTCGCGAAACCCGTCGAGCCTCGGCGGGTGGTCCAGGAAGTGGAACGGTTCGTGGGTCCGGCGAAGGTGCCGAGCTGAGGGCGGTTGCTCTTTTAAATAAGAATTATTATCGTTTAGTCGACTGGCCAACCCACTCCCAATTCAGGAGACCCAACATGGCGAAGGATCCAGCGCGGGAAGCGCTGATCAAGGGCTTGAATGAGGATCTGGCGAACGAGTACATGGCGATCATCTCGTACTTGTTGTTCTCGAGGATGGTGCAGGGACCGCTGCGGCCGGAGCTGTCGAAGTTTCTGGAGGGGGAGATCGAGGACGAGTTGGGTCATGCGAAGTTTCTGTCGCACAAGATCGTGGCGTTGGGAGGGACGCCGACGACGGAGCCGGCGCCGGTGACGCTGACGGAAGACAACCGGGAGATGTTGCAGCTGGCGCTGCAGGCGGAGAAGGAAACGATCGAGCGTTACACGCAGCGGATCAAGCAGGCGGAGGCGATTGGAGACGTGGGATTGCGGGTGGAGCTGGAGACGATCGTGGCGGAAGAAACGAAGCACAAGGAAGAACTGGAGAGGGTGCTGTACGGCTGGCGGGATTGAGCGCGGGGGGGCAGACTGCTTCGAGGGCGCGGGTCGATGGAACCGCGCCCTTATTGTTAGAGGCTGCTGGATCGATCGATGGCGCGAAGGGCGGCGATGCAGCCGGCTTCCTCGGGTGAGCGAGAGGGTTCGACGGGCGCGATACCGGCGAGGATGGCGAATCGGCGGTTGAAGGCGGCCTCGACGGTTGCGGCGACGTAACGGCGACCGAAGAGGTCGATGAGAGCGGTTCCCTCGAGGCCGAGGACGAGGGAGTCGTCGGCGCGCTCGGCGGCGGCGAGGGTAGCTCGGGCGGCGGCACGGATGCGGCCGGTCTCGGTATCGAGTTCGACGGCGGCGCCCTCGAAGGTGTCGTCGCTGCGCCGGAGCGCGACGGTGCACGTGACGCGGCTTCCGGAACGCGCGATGGTGAGGTCGTGCAGAGCGAGAAAACGGGGACGAGGGGGCGAGAAAGAGGGCAGGGGCCGGGGTGCAGGTTCGGCGCCATCGCCGAATTCGACGTGAATCAAGTCGATATCGAAGGCGAGGCCGTGCTGGCGCAGGACTTTCGCGGCGGAGTTAGCGATGATGATGCCGGAAGCCTGGGGCGCCGCGTTGATGTCGAGGGAGCGAAGCAGTTGAGGCCCGGCGAGCGAGACGGAAACCGAGACGACACCAGGCAGGTGCTCGAGAGCGTGAACGAGGCGGTGCTCGAGGTCGAATGCCTGGGCGGGGCCGGGGTCGGTGATGGGCAGTGTCAGTCTTCCTTGCCGGTCCAGCGGTTTGTTGCCTGAAGGGACGCGAGAATGGCGGCCTCCTCGGGGGAGTGTTCGAGGGGAGCAACGCCGGTAAGGGGACGGGATTGGCGGCCGGTCAGGGCTCGAGCGGCGACGAGGACGTAGCTGCGACCGTGGGTCTCGACGATCTTGGCATCCTCGAGGACGAGATCGTGGTGGCCGCGGGCGTCGGCGAGCGCGGCGAAGAGGGCTCTCGCCGCAGCCAGTGCACGGCCCTGAGGGGAGGCGGCGCCGGAACCGGAGCCCGTGACCTCGCGACCATCGCGTCGGACGGTCACGCGGCACTCGGCCTGGACGTTGGGATGGTTGCGAGCATCCCAGCCCAGAAAGATGATGCGTTGTTCGTGTCGAACGGCCTCGCGCTCGCTACCGTCTCCGGAGGTCACGGGGACAACGGCGACGCCATCGCCGGTTTCGCCATCGAGCGCGAGGGGCTCGAGCGCATCACGGCGGATCTGGGCGACGCTGACGATACGGCGATCGATGACGATGCCGAGGCCAGCGGCGAGAGCGGACTCGACGTTTCGGACGACCTGTTTAGGGCTGAGCAGAGGCGAAG
>JBOGJF010000586.1:0-7558 GCA_050747785.1 Vicinamibacteria bacterium | reverse complement strand
CGCCGGGGGGGGGGACAGCAGCGACGGTGGAAGCGACAAGGGCTCACCTGCCGACTCGTCTCCTGCTCCGCAAGACGACCCGAACGAATGACACCCACCGCGCCTTGCATTCCGAGTCCGACTCGCTCCCCCGGGTGCGCTCAACCAAGCTTCTTCCTCCAGTAGTCGAGCAAACTCCGAAGGGTTTCCGCCAGCTCGATCTCGGGCCTCCATCCCAACTCTCGTCGCAGCTTGGTGTTGTCGCCGACCACGAGCGAGGCATCCGCGGCGTGGTAACGAGACGAGTCCACCGCGACCGGAATATCGCCGCCGGCAAGGCCGACCAACGTATCAAGGATTTCGTGAATGGAGAATGCTTCGCCGCGGCACAGATTGTAAGGATCGGCAGGCTCTCCGCCTTCGAGAATCCGCGCATAGCCGCGCACGACGTCGCGCACGTCGGTGAAGTCCCGCCGAACCTCCAGGCTACCGACCCGAATCGGTGGCTCGCGGCGGCCGGCCTCTATATCCGCGACCTGCCGCGCGATGCTGGAGCAGACATAAGAAGGCTCCTGCCCGGGACCGGTGTGGTTGAACGACCGTACCAGGAAGACGGGCAGTTTCTCCGCCAGGAAGAAGCGTAGCCCCAGCATCTCTTGGGCGCTCTTGCTCACTCCGTATGGCGTGACGGGACGTTGCGGGCAATCCTCGGCGATGGGCTGTTGCTTCTCTGGAACGTTACCGTATTGCTGGCCCGAGCCGACCAGCAGCACGCGCGGCAGGATCCTGGTATTCGTCGCCGCCTGTAGCAGGTTGTGACTACCGATGATGTTCGTCTCCAGCGTCCGCCGCGCGTTCTCCCAAGAACTCTGAGGATTGGAAAACGCCGCCAAGTGAAAAACCTCCTCGGGCTCGAACTCCGAGACGATCCGGGTGAGACCAGGTTCATCGAGTATGTCCGCCTCGTGGATCTCGACTTCGGCCGGTAGATGCTCGGGGAGCTGGGCGCGGTCCTTCGCGTAGCGGATACCCGCTACGGTGTGCCCTCGATCCAGCAAGTGCCGCGCCAGATGTGCCCCGGCGAATCCGGTCACACCGGTGATCAAGCTTCTCATCTTCTGACTATGGGTCTAGCGGTGACTCCAGGTCCAGCCCGTGCTAACCGACTCTTTCTCGCCAGTAATCGAGCATGTCGGCGAGGGTCTTGTCGTACGGTATCTGGGGCTCCCAACCGGTTGCCTCGTGGAACTTCGAGTAGTCCCCCAGGAGGACCGGCACATCGGAGGGTCGGAGCCGCGCCGGGTCTTCCTCTATTCTGACCTCGACGCCGGAAATCTCGATCAGCCGATCCAGAACCTCCCTGATGGAGTACGCCTTACCGCTGCATAGGTTGTAGACCTCTCCCGCCTTGCAGCGTTCCAAGCTGAGCCAGTAACCTCGCACGATATCCCTCACGTCGGTGAAATCCCGACGCGCCTCGAGATTACCTACGTAGATGAGTGGCGGTCTCTTACCCTTCTCGACCTCGATGAGCTGCTTCGCGAAGTTGGAGGAAACGAAGACGTCACCTCTTCGGGGGCCGTCATGGTTGAACCCTCGGGTGCGCACGACGTTCATCCCGAAGCTCATGTGGTACTGGTAGCCCAGGTAATCCTGCCCGACCTTGCTGACCGCATAGGGTGACAGCGGGCGCAGCGGATTGGTCTCCTTGATCGGGAGCTCGTCCTCGTGAACCAATCCGTACTCCTCACTGGAGCAAGCGATCTGGATCCAGGGGTCGATGCCGAGCCCTCGAATCGCCTCGAAGATATGGAGCTGACCCAGAACGTTCGTGGTGAGGGACTCGGCGGGAGCATTCCAGGAAGAAGGGACGAAACTCTGCGCCGCCAAGTGAAAGATTTTGTCGGGACGAACCTGGCCCAGCAGCGTCTTGACCGAGGTCGCATCGCGGAGGTCACATTCTATCAATTGAACGCTCTGCCGAATGCCTTCGATGTTCTCGGTACGACTCCTCCAACGCATGATGCCATAGACCTCGACGTCCGCGTGGTTGGCTAGGATGAACTCGGCAAGATGGCTTCCGGCGAATCCCGTGATTCCCGTTATCAACGCTCGCAAGTTACCTCCTCTGTGTACGGCTTGAAGGCTCCTCACGCCGGCCGGCCGCGTCTCTCATCGGCCTGCTAGCGCCTCACTCGACCAAGGGAAATCATCCGGTGCTCAAGGGAGAGTCTCGCCATGTCGTCAGTGGGAGGCCGGCTCCTCGCCGTAGTTTTTCTGATAGAACTGACGGTATTCGTGGCTTCCCGACTTGATGGCCTTCCACCACTGCTCGTTGGACCGATACCACTCGACGGTTGCTGCCAATCCGGCGTCGAAGTCCACGCTGGGCCTCCATCCCAGGGAACGCAGCCGAGTCGTATCCAGGCTATAGCGACGGTCGTGGCCCGGGCGATCGGACACCTTCTTGATGAGACTCGGCGGCTTTCCCACTAAGGCCAGAATACGCTTCGTGAGCTCCATATTGGTGAGCTCCGTTCCACCGCCGATATTGTAGGTTTCGCCCGGCCGCCCCTTGTCCATCAAGAGAGAAAGCCCCCGGCAGTGATCTTCAACGTGCAGCCAGTCTCGAACCTGGAGCCCATCGCCGTAGACCGGCACCGGCTCGCCCTGAAGCGAGTTGGTAATGAAGAGGGGAATCACTTTCTCTGGATATTGGCGAGGTCCATAGTTGTTCGAGGCGCGCGTGACGATCACCGGTAACTGATAAGTCGTGAAATAAGAATAAGCGAGGCGGTCCGCGCCGGCTTTGCTCGCCGAGTAGGGGTTTCGAGGGGCCAACGGATCCTCTTCCTTCGCCGAGCCGCTAGCGATGGTCCCGTACACCTCGTCGGTCGAGATCTGCACGAAGAGCTTCGCCTTCCACGCGAGGCGAACCGCCTCGAGAAGGATGAACGTACCGTAGACATCCGTGAGGATGAACTGACCGGCGTCGTGAATGGATCGGTCGACATGGGTCTCCGCCGCGAAGTTGATGATGACGTCCGCATCGGCAACCAGAGGCTCCACCGTCGCCCGATCACAGATGTCTCCTTTGACGAACCGGTAGCCCGGATGGTCGTCCATGCCCTCGAGGTTTGCCAGGTTCCCCGCGTAGGTGAGCTTGTCCAGATTGGTAATACGCCACTCCGGTCTTGTGCGCGCCATGAAGTGGATGAAATTGCTCCCGATGAAACCGGCACCGCCGGTCACGAGAATGTGGGTTGACACTCTTCCGAATCCTTGTCTCAACGGTCTTCCGTGACCGAAGACCCGATCGGTTCCGAGGAGCCCGGATCCTCAATCAATGCCGCGGGGCCCCACCGCCGTCCCACTCCTCAGGGCTCCCTCGCTCCTCGCTCGGGAGCTTACATGGGCTGACGGCTCCGGCTCGCCCTCCGGCGACTCCGCGCCTGCGGGCAGGTTGAGGACTCTAGATGACGTCAACCTGGCTATTGTCCCCTAACATGAAACGATGTGCCGCAGGCTTCGACTGGGAACGCTCGATCCGCACGTTGTGCCCGATCAAACTGCCTTCCATTCGACTGCCGAGCTCGAGGATCACACTTTCCGAGAGGATGATGCTGTGCTCCACCTCGCTCGCTCTCACGTGAACGTTGTCCTGGACGGACGTGAACGGGCCGATATACGAGCGCTCGATGCGGGATCCGGGGCCGATAATCGCCGGACCGCGCACCACGCTGGCGATGATCTCGGCGCCCTTTTCGATGACCACCTTGCCCTCCACGCGCGAGTCGGCATCGACGTATCCATCCACCCTCGGACTCAGCGTGTCCAGCACCAAACGGTTGGCCTCCAAAATGTCGTCCAACTTCCCGGTGTCCTTCCACCAGCCGTCGACGATGTGTGGTCGCACCGTGTAGCCCTGGTCGATGAGGTATTGGATCGCGTCGGTGATCTCGAGCTCGTTGCGAGCCGAGGGATGAATGGCACGAGCGGCCTCGAACACCGACGCGCCGAACATGTAGACACCCACCAACGCGAGATCGCTCCGCGGCGCGCTGGGCTTCTCTTGCAGCCGCGTCACCCGACCGTCGTCCAGCTCCGCCACCCCGAACTGCTCCGGACGCGGCACGTGCGCGAGTAGGATCTGCGCCGCGGGTTGCTCTCGACGGAACTCGGCCACCAGGCCCGCAATGCCATTGGCCAGGATATTGTCGCCGAGATACATGACGAAGGGGTCGTCACCAAGGAAAGACTCCGCGGTCAAGACCGCGTGAGCAAGTCCGAGGGGTGCCTCCTGGGGAATGTAGGTGATTCGCGCGTCCCAGCGAGAGCCATCCCCGACCGCGGTCCGGATTTCGTCCGCCGTGTCTCCGACGATGATCCCGATCTCCGTGATCCCGGCCTGCCGAATCGCTTCAATCCCGTAGAAGAGAATCGGCTTGTTGGCAACCGGCATCAACTGCTTGGCGCGGGTGTGAGTGAGCGGTCGCAGACGAGTTCCAGCACCACCGCTCAGAATAAGGCCTTTCATACCGCGGGCGCCCACCTACTGCACGGTTCCCGGACCCCTGAGCGATGTTCCGAACGTACCGATATTGGCCAGCGTGATTCCCACCCGGAACAGGCCCTCGTCTCGAGAGTCACCGAATTGATAACGGCTGTACTCGGCCTGGAATCCACAACACTGAATATTGTACTGAATACCAGCGCGGAAGAGGTTCAGCTCCCTTTCCGCGACGTCGTAGGCCGACTCGAACTGCAAGCTCACCGAGCGAGAGACATTCAAGGTGGTCATCCCGCGCACGTTCTTGCGTTCCAGACCGCTGGTCAACTGGACGCTCTGCGACAACGAACCACTCACCGATCCCCAACTCCGCCCCGCATAGCTCCCCACCACGCTCATCGACCGGATCCGCTGGAAATTGACATCGTACTCGAGGTTCCAAATTGCGGAGATTCGACCGATGGGACGAAACGCAACCTTCGACGTAATCGGAGAGTAGTTGCTGGGCTCTCCGTCTTCCGTGAAGTAGGGCGTGCTGAACTGGCGATCGTAGAGGCTGGCATCGACCTGGAAAAAGTAGCGTTGCGCGAGCGTCCAGGTGAGGAACTCATAGGGCACCGCCTGCTCATTCTGCCCCATGCGGCGCTTCGCCAGGAACCTATTGACGATGGCGAGAGAGAACTGATTGGTGCCCGGGACGTAATCTTCCGAGTCGAACTTGGGAATGGCATCGAAGTCGTCGACGCGCGTGCGATAGCTCCACACGAGCTGTGGCTCGATAACGTGCTTCCACCGTTCCGCGTACCCGTTATCGGGAGTATCGAAGATCCGGTAGAAGCTAGGGCCTCGCATATCGACGCGAACCTCGTTGTACTGTCGGTCCAGGCTCTCCTCGATCGGGTCGCCGCCGACAATCCGATGCGAGTAGTGAGTGAGCCGGGTGAGGAACGAGGTTCGCACGGTCAGAAAGGGCCAGGCGGTAAAGGGGTAGGAAATCGTGGGAAAAACGTCGAAGCGCTGATACTCGAACCTGTCGTTTCTCAAGTTCCGCGAAAACAGCGACGCTTCAGAGCTGAAACTAAAAAGAAAAGGGGTGGGGCCGATGCGATTCGATCGGGAATCGAACGCGACGCGGGGACGTAGCTCACGGAAGCTTACGCTGTTAGAGAACAAGGTCTCGTTCCGGTCGTAGAGAAACCGAAGCGTATAGGTAGACCAGGAACGGGCCACGTTGACGGTGGCTCGTTTCGATGCCTGTGTTGCTCGGTCGAAGCTCTCTTCGAACTGCTGCTGAAATTCGAAGGAGCTGAAGTAGTCGACGCGCGCGATCGTACTGAAACGCGCGGGGAGCGCCTGATTCACTTGCGTTTGGATCTGCCACTCCTGCTGTGACGTTACCTTGTCGCGCAGAAAGTAGGACTCGAACTGCCCCCGCGACTCGTCTGAGAGCACGTAGCGGTAGTCCCCTCCCCCCCCGATACCGTTCTCGTCGAAGTAATCCGCGGTGAACGTCGCATCCATCGACCGGTTGATCGCCCAGAAAAAACTCTGACTCACCAAGAATCCCTTGTAAGAGGAGTTGCCTATTTCGGGCAGAAGGAAGCCCGTGGAGCGCCCCTTCTCGTCGATCGGGTAGTACAGATACGGCACATAGAAAACGGGCACGGCCTTTACTTTCACCAAGGCGTTGTGCAGCGAGAGATGATGGTCGCGGCGAACGGTGGCCTTGCCGGAAGTGAACCGCCAGCGGGGCGTGGGCTGCGCGCAGGATGTGAAAGCGCCGTGCTCGACGACGTACGTATCCTCGTCCACTTTCTCTACGACCTCACCCTGGAAGAAAAGATCCGAACCGGCATTCCCATAGGCGTTGTAGAATTTCCCTGTCCCGTTCTCCAGATTCGCTTCCATTCGATCGCCCACGATCTTTTGATCCCCTTGTTGGAAAACGACGTTCCCCTCCGCGACGACTCTCATTTCCTCGCTCCAGAAGTCGACGCGATCCGCCGACAAGCGGATGTCCCCGGAAACGATATCGACGTAGCCCGTGGCCCGGACGTGCCCCTTTTCCAGCTGCTCCTGCGTTTCGGCGTTGAGGGTTACCGTCCCGGGAGGAGGGGAGGCTCGTTGGGGGAGGACTCGTTCTTGACCATGGGCGAGGGCGCCGATGCCACCGAATAGGATGCAGACCCCGATGATCGAGCGCTTCGACATGCGGCGAAACCTTGCCTCGCGACCCCCTTGTCTTTCTGAACGAAGGCATTATGCAACGTGGCCACCCCGTTTTCCAAGCGGTCTCTCACGAACGTTGCCGATGGGACGTTGCCACTACGCAAGCTAGCCAGACGGTTCCGTGTAACCCGTTGGCCGTCAAAATAGGACGTTGCCACTACCCAAGCTAGCCAGACGGCAGTATCATGAGTCCGGACCGGCGAATCATGGTCGAGACTGCAAGCTCCCCTAAGAATAACGAGATTCTCCTCATCTCTTGCTACGAGCTCGGGCACCAACCCATGGGGCTCGCGAGCCCCATGGCGTTTCTCGCTCGGGCTGGCCTTCGGGTCTCTGCCATCGATGTTTCCGTCGATCCCTGGGAGAGCCTGGACGAGGATCGGGTTCGGCGTGCTCGCCTGGTAGCCATCTCCGTTCCCATGCACACGGCACTCCGACTCGGCAGCCGCCTTGCCCGCCGGGTTCGGATCTTGAGCCCCAGCTGCCACATTTGCTTCTACGGTCTCTACGCCAGCCTCAATGCGGACTACCTTCTCGCAAACGGTGCGGATTCCGTCCTGGGAGGCGAGTACGAACAGTCGTTGGTAACGCTTGCGCAAACGCTTGGAGACGACGTGGGAGGCACCACGCCGCCTCACGGTTCGCCGGTTCTGGAACGCCTCTCGTTTCCCGTGCCGCAACGCGGTGGGTTGCCGCCACTCGAACGGTATGCGCATCTCGACCGAAACGGCGACTTGGGCCTGGTCGGTTACGTCGAGGCGAGCCGGGGATGCCTCCACCTTTGCCGGCACTGTCCCATTCCACCCGTGTACAAAGGTCGCTTCTTCGTCGTGCCCAAAG
>JBOGJF010000585.1:0-2231 GCA_050747785.1 Vicinamibacteria bacterium | reverse complement strand
CCGCCCGCGCTCGGCGGCCGAAGGAGGCTCGCGCCGCGCGCCGCCGGGAGGGCCCCTTTTTCAGCCCTGTTCCAGGAGGCGCACTCCTGCGGGAACTCGGGAAAATAGCCCTCGATCACCGTAGCATCGAACTCGACATCGATCCACCTTCCCCCCGCCCATCGCTCAAGCGGTCCGTAGGGGAGGGACCTCGGCGAGTGCCTCCATGACCGCGTCATGAAACGACGCACGAACGCCGTTAATCGTGCCTTGGTCGCGGCTCGGGCTCATCCGGTTGGTGAGAAGAACCACGAAGAGTTCCCGAACAGGATCGATCCACAGCGAGGTCCCGGTAAAACCCAGGTGCCCGAAAGAAGATAAGGAAAAGTAACGACCGGCCGTGCTCTCTCGCGAGGGCGTGTCCCAACCGAGCGCCCGGCTGCTTTCCGGAATCCCCTCGACGCGGCGGGTGAAGAGCTCGACCGTGGACCGTTTCACGACCCGCCGGTCATCGAGCGTCCCCTCGTTTAGCATCATCTGCGCGAAAACCGCCAGATCGTGTCCGGTCGAAAAGAGTCCCGCGTGGGGCGCCACTCCCCCCATCGCAGCGGCGTTGTCGTCATGCACTTCCCCGACTAGCATGCGATCGCGCCAGGAAGACCTACCGGTGGGAGCGATTCGCTGCTTCAAAGAGGTGGGCGGCTTGAAGCACGTATCGCTCATTCTCAGCGGAACGAAAATGCTGTCGCGCGCCGTCTCGTCCAGGCGCCGCCCCGAGGCTCGCTCCAGAATCCCACCCAACACGATGATCCCGAGATCCGAGTAAACCGACTTGGTGCGCGGCCGATAGTCGAGGGGTAGGAGGCATATTTGTTCGAGGTACCACTCCTCTACCTCCGCCATCGACCACTCCGCCTTCACCGACCGGTAGAGGTCCTTCCACCAGAGGATCCCACTCGAGTGCGATAGTAGATCGGCCACCGCCACCGCTTCCTTGCCCCCTCCGGAAAACTCCGGAAAGAAATCGCGGACTTTGGCATCCAGCGCCAGACGCCCACTATCGTAGAGGATCATGGCCAGGGTCGTCGTCACGACCACCTTGGTGAGCGAAGCCACGTCGTAGATCGTATCGACGGAGACCCTCGGTGCCGCGTCGCCGGCGTCCAAAGCGCCGAAACCCTGCTCCATCACGAGCTCCCCTCTCCGGCCCACGACGACCACGCCACCCGGAAAGACTCTCTTCTCGACCGCATCGAGGAGTACTTCGAGGGCGTTTCGCAGGCGGGCCTCAGAGAACCCCGCTTGCTCCGGCGATCCGACTCTCTTCAGCTCCATGACTCCATGTCGCAGCTCACAGGATAGACTAGGTTGTTGCCTTGACTCCAGCTAGTCAGGCGGGTATGCACTCACTTGTTGGCCGCCAAACTAGGTTGTTGCTTTGACTCCGGATGACGAAGTACTCGTAAGAGTCTCTCGCCTGCTCGACCGCGCCCGACTCCGGGAGGCCCGACGCGTCGCCGACGCCGCGTTGTACCACGCGCCCGATTCGGCCGACGGGCATTATGCGCTGGGCCTCGTGCTCACACACTGCGCGCGGGTAGAGGAGGCGGACGCCGCATTTGCAAGGGCCGCCGCGCTCGGCCCCACGGAGTATTTCCTTCCCTATCGCGTGGAGCGCGAAGAGTTCGAGCGGCTCGTGGAAGACGCTCTGGCTTCCCTTCCCTCGGAATTCCAACGTCACTTGGAGAACGTCGAGGTTGCCGTCGAGGACGTCCCCTCACCGAGCCTCCTTCGAGAAGACCTCGGGCACGACACCTTGGGGCTCTATCAGGGAGACTCGATCCAGAGCTCCGACTGGGGTTTCCCCGATCGCATCCTGCTGTTTCGCAGAAATCTGGAGAACATTTCGCCCGACCGCAAGACCCTGCTGAAGGAAATCCGAACCACCGTGCTCCACGAAGTCGGCCATCACCTCGGCATGGAGGAAGATCATCTCGAGCAGATTGAGCGCGATGACGGAGGCTGGGACGAATAGGCCCGTGTCCTCTCACTATCTCGGCGAAGTATACTGGCACGGGGGACGTTCCCTAGAAGGTGCGGACGATGAATCGAAGAAAATTGGTACCGATCGGCCTGTTCCTGATCACGGTATTGGCCATCTCTCCGGCCCAGGCACGAAAACT
Organism: Vicinamibacteria bacterium; assembly: GCA_050747785.1. Classification (GTDB taxonomy): domain Bacteria; phylum Acidobacteriota; class Vicinamibacteria; order Marinacidobacterales; family DATDRI01; genus CBDANW01. The sequence goes on along the minus strand of JBOGJF010000585.1, from coordinate 69 downwards.
ATCTTTACTGCAAGACAACATTAGGAGCGCCATCTTCGCCGGTGGCTGTTTCTGGTGCATGGAAGAGGC
>JBOGJF010000584.1:0-1661 GCA_050747785.1 Vicinamibacteria bacterium | reverse complement strand
GCTCTCATACGGCCCGGCACTTTCCCCGCCAGCCTGATGCTCGACGCGGACTTGGAAGTCCTGGCCACGGCCCCCGCGCCGATCAAGGACTTGTCGCGTGTCCACCTCCATTCGGGGACCGCGGTCTCGGTGGCTCGCGTTCGAGTGCTCGGAGCCCCGCGGAGCATTCCGCCGGGAAGCCGAGGGCTGGTGCAACTCCGACTCGAAACGCCGCTGGTCGCGTCGCCGGGAGACCGGTTCATCGTGCGGCGCTACTCACCGCTCGAGACCATCGGCGGCGGAGAAATCCTGGATGCCGCTCCCACCAAGCACTCCGTCGCGAGCGACCAGGTCGTAGAACGTCTCTCCGCCCTTCGGTCGGGGGACGTCGTCGACGCGGCGGCCACGTTCGTCGCCGAAGCGGGCACTCGGGGCATGCCAGGGAGCGAGCTTGCTCGGCGGCTTGGTGTGGACCGCATCGCCCTCGAAGGGATCGTCAAGCGCCTGATGGACAAAGAGCGCGCGAGTGCGGTCTCCCGAGACCCACTGTGGCTCGTGTCGCCGGAATGCGTCCGAGACGTTGCCGAGCGGATGGAGGCGGCGCTCGAAGCTTTCCACCGAGCGCACCCGCTGCGAGAGGCGATGCCGAGAGGGGAGCTTCGCGAGAAGACGACCGGCACGGCGCCGGTCGAGCTATTCGACTGGGTCCTGGCCGATCTTCAAGAGGCCGGTAAGGTGCGCGTCGCGCGCGATGGGGTGGCTCGCACCGGTCATCGCATCAAGCTCTCCGCAGAGGAACAAGAGGCTCGCGACTTCCTCACCGAGACCTATCTTCGATCCGGATTCCAACCCGCGTCTCTAGCGGACATTGCCGTCCGACACCATAAGGATGCCAAGGTGCTCTCGCGGATCGAACGGATGCTCATCAGCGAGGGTACGTTGGTGCGAGTCGCGGAAGGCATGGTGTTCCACCGCGAGATGCTGGAAGAGTTGAAGAGTACCGTGCGCCGCGAAAAACGGAAGAACGACCTGGTCGACGTCGCCTTCTTCAAGGAGCTCGTTGGCGTCACGCGCAAGTACGCGATCCCTCTGCTCGAGTGGCTCGATCGGGAGCATGTCACCCGGCGGGTGGGAAAGGAACGGGTCGTCTTGTAGCGGAGCTAACCTTTGACGCCGAGCACGCGGAAGCCGAGCAACGACGATTTCATCACGAAGATCAAGTCGTTGTTGGCCTCGGTGTCGGCGGGCCAAAAGAAGAAACCGGCCGCCTGGAGGAGCTCGAGGTGATTCTCCACGACGCCTTCCATGGTCTCGTTGTCTTCGAACCGCAGTCGCACCCGCAGGCCGGGGCGTTCCGGATCGGCAAGCAAGATCTTGTTCTCCAGGTGATTCTTGTTGCCCTCGAAGTCGCGGACGAAGAAGACCCCCTTGAGCTGGTTGAGATCGACGGGCAGCTCCTGGCTGTCGACCGTCGTCATGCGAAGGATGCCGCGGGTGAGGAAACGGCCGTCCCGCAAGTAGCCCTTGAAACACTTGCCGTTCTTGGTCCGGGCGATGATCTTCGGCCGCCCGGAGAGAAGCTCTTTGAGGGTCACGGGGAGTCGCCGCGGTCCGGGGGATGTTGGACTCGCTTGACGAAGGCGCGGTCCAACCAGCGCATGATGCCCACGTAGATCCAGATG
>JBOGJF010000583.1:0-2082 GCA_050747785.1 Vicinamibacteria bacterium | reverse complement strand
TCGTATGCGTTCCAGCTATTGGCCTCGCTATCCATCCAGATGTCGTTCGTCTGCCACGAAGAATCCCACGGGCGGACCCTCAGGTCAAAGAGACCTGCGGGATCGGCGGTGGCTACTTCCAGCCACGTGACTCTGACCGAATAGGTCAGCGGCCGGTCGGCGGTCTTCGACTCTACCCGAACGGTCAACCGTCGCGCGGCGTCGACCACTTCCTCGCCAGCTTGCATTAGCGTCGGTGAGAGCAGGGTGATCTGGCGGATTTTTTGGTTCAAGTTGCTTGTGTCGTCCACGACCTTGGTGACAATGACACCGCCCTTGTGGGTCGGCTCCGCCGCCGGGAACTCAACATGCGTGTCGAATAATAACTGGTCCGCGTCGGCGTCCGCGGCATCCGCAGCCGGTTGCAACACGGCCGGCCTGTCACTTGCAGTGTCGAGATCGGCCGGGAGAGCGGTCGGCTCTTGACGTACTTCCACGTAGTAGGTGAGGCCGGGGAAGATCGTTATCTTGATGACATGATAGGAATTGGCCACGTTATCTTCGACCGCATCGTGGGCCCTTAGGGTATAGACCTCGTCGTGATCGGGTGCGCTCGTCCATTCGAGCGCCTTGACGTTTGCCGCGGCGGGGTCGGTCACATCGTCTTCCGACCTGTACCATTTCAAGCGCTCCACCATGTTATAGCCGGAAAAAAGCGGCATCTGGTTGTGATTTCCCATCATGTCCCATCGTGAGCCGTCAGAAATGAATCCGGTAGCGCCGTAGAGGTCCCCAGAGGCGATGGCATGGGCGAGCTCGTGGATGCGGCGTCCCCAATGCGAGGTATAGCTGACAATCCAGAGGTAAGTGCTCGGTGCCAGATTGACAGTGTCACCGTCACTATCGGTGATGCTGTTCCAAGTCCCAGAAGCCTGCCCGCGCAGGTGGTCGGTTGCCAGGCAGAGCATGACGCCTTGGTAGTCCGTCAGGGTCCAGCCCGCGTCCTGGGCGGCTTTGAGCGCATCGTGGTAGAGCTCCAAGCCTTCCTGCATGAGGTTGCGGCTATCTTGAGCGACTTGAAGCGCCGCCTCCGCTTCGTCTCTTTCCGCTTCGGTGGCGTCCGCGGGGAGGTTGTCCAGCGCTTCTTGGGCGGCATCGATGTCGGCTTGACGCCAAAAATAGAAATCATCCATTTCGGGAAGCTCGATCCACTCCGTGTAATCGAAATCGAAGTCGGTGCGATTGAAGGACATTTGACGGAATCCCGGGTTGACGAGCTTCTCGAAGCAGTCGATCTGTCGTTGACGCTCCTCGGCAGGCGAGAGACCACCGATGCCGGCATTGCCGTCACTGGGGTGGCACATGACGATGAGGACACGCTGGCCGGTGCCCGTGTGACTCAGTCCAGCGCCATCTCCGAGAGCTCCGGAAAAAGTGGCGGGCGCGCCGACCGTACCGACCGCACCTTGGCGTGGTGGCGACGCGTAGCGCAGCAAGCCTGACGCCGTTGTCGCCCGCCCCGCAATCGAAACGACTACCGGGTCCAGACCTCCACGTTCCGGAGGGATCCGCACTCGAAGCCCCTGCGGCCGAACCGAAAGTACTAGCGCCTCCCTGCCGCCGATCTCAACCGTCACATCCTGGTACACGCTGCCAAAGTTGTCCCCGTGAATCTCGACAAACGTGCCTGGTAGTACCTCGGCGGGACTGATACTGATGATGCGAGGACCCGATGGCAGTCGAACGGTCTCGATCCCAATAGGAAAGTAGAGCTCGGTTTGACCCTCTGGCAGGCGAATCGCTCCCGTTCGATAGAGCTCCGCCTTTTCCGCGTCAAAGAGAGAAACATAGATCTCGGGTTGCTTCTGGACTACCTCTTTATAGTCGCGCTCGAAGAAACAAACCTCGAAATCTCCCAGAGCGTCGGTCTGGTCGTGGCCGAGCAAGTCGTCTCGGATGGGGTCCTTGTCGTAGGCGCGGACATGAATCCCCGGGAGAGGGCGGTTGTAGGCCGTGTCCACCACACGTCCTCGAACTCGAAAAACACGATTTGTGACCATGATGAACTCCTTTGATCGCTCGCGATCATGCAAGGTTCGTTCC
>JBOGJF010000582.1:0-2914 GCA_050747785.1 Vicinamibacteria bacterium | reverse complement strand
TGGAGCTCACCTGGGAGACCGGCTCCGAAGTCGATAACGTCGGTTTCTATCTCTACCGCGGCCTGTCGGCAGACGGTCCTTTCGAGCTCGTCAACGAGTCGGTGATTCCCGGGCTTGGCTCTTCTCCCTTAGGCGCTCGCTACCGCTACGTCGATGCCGGACTCCTCAACGGTACCACCTATTTCTACGAGCTCGAAGACTTGGAATCTACCGGCGTCCGAGAACGTCACGGACCCGTCTCCGCGACGCCTCAGGCGGGAGCCTCCTTCGAGATTCCGGAGGGTGAAGACTCCGAGGACGGCCCATCCTACGACCCCCGCATCACCTACGGCGATCCCGAAGCGACTTCCATCCAGGTGAGCCAGCCCAGCAGTCGCGACGTCATCATCGAGCTTCTCACCGGAGGCTTCTACGCCACTCCTCAGCAAGACGGCTCCGTACTTCTGAAAGTACCAGGCTTCCTGGATGAGGAAGACCCCGGCGCTCCCGCCATTCCCATCAAGCAAGCCTGGGTCCAGGCCTTGGCAGGTCAGAACGTTCGCATCGTTTCCGTCAACGCCACCAACGTCGAGTCGTTCTCGCTTCGTCCCAGCTCCGCAGAGATTCTCGAGCCGGTCATGACCCCTCGGGGCGAGCTCCGTCTCGCCCGAAGAGCCGGTAATCCCGCTCGCGCCTTCCGCGGCGAGGGTCTCTACCCGGACAAAGCCGCTCGACTCGTCAGCGTCGCCTTCCAGCAAGAGCTCAAAAAAGCTCTCGTCGAGCTCGCTCCTCTTCGCTGGGATGGCGCCTCCGGAATGCTCCTTCTCGCACGCCGTCTCGTCGTACGGCTCCGATTCGAAGGCAAAGCCTCAGGCGAGCTCTCCTTCGGTGGCGCGCGTGGCAAAAAGCATCGGCTTCACAAAAATGTCGGCAACGTCGTCGCCCATCTCGTCACTCGAGAAAACGGTCTCTATGGTGTTGCCTTCGAAGACGTCTTTGGCAACCAGCGGAGCTTCAAGACCAGCGAGCTTCGCTTGACCTATCAGGGTCAGCCTGTTCCCTACTACGTCCAGCCCCAGTCGAATCGTTTCGGCCGTGGCTCGGTTCTCTACTTCTTGAGCCGCGGCGAATCGCTCAACCCCTACGGGCGTGAAGCCGTCTTCGAGCTCGCCGTCGGCGCCAAGGGCAACACCATGACCCTCGTCAAGGCCGAGCTTTCCGCTCCAGAAGTGTCTCACTACCAGAAAACACTCGCGCTCGAAGAAAATCATCTCTTCCAGGGACGCCTCACCACCGCTCCCGACGTCTGGCTTTGGGATCAGCTCCTCGCTCCCATTACCAAGTCCTACCCCTTTGAGGTCACCGATCTCGCCACCGTGCCCGAGAGCGCTCGGTTGAAGCTCTGGATTCAGGGAACCACCGACCTTGCCCTCGACCCCGACCACCACCTCCGCGTCTACCTCAACGGCACTCTCCTCGAGGACTTCACTCTCGAAGGCGAGCTCCCCTGGCAGGGTGACTCCGTGCTTCTACCCGGTGTCCTCTTCAAAGGTGAAAACCTCCTCGAAATCCAAAACGTCGGCGACACCGGTGCCGCTTTCTCAAGGGTCATGCTCAGCCGTTTCGAGGTCTCCTATCCTCGTGAGCTCGTCCTCGAGGCTGGCTCCCTGGAAGGCGTCTTCACTTCCCCCGGTGTGGCCGAGCTCTCGGGGCTTACTGGAAACCCCATCGTCCTCGACTCCACCGATTCACCTCGGTGGCTCAAAATCGTTGACACCGCCCACGGCACCGCACGCTTCCAGGTTGAGGAGAATCATCGCTATCTCGTCGCTGATGCCACCGGCATCCTCGCTCCCGAGGTCCGCCAACCCCTTCCACTTCGCCTGACCACGATTCGAAGTGGGGCTCGATACCTCGTCATTGCTCCCGAGGCCTTCTTGGAGGCCGCATGGCCCTTGCTCGAGCTCCGCGCCTCTCAAGGACTGTCTTCTTTCGCCGTCTCCACCGAACAGATCTTCTCCGAGTTCGGACATGGTGAAACTCGACCCCAGGCCTTACAATACTTCCTCCAGCACGCCTTCCACCACTGGGCCATTCCTCCTCGTTACGTCCTGCTCCTCGGTGACGCTACCTTCGACTTCAAGGATTATCTCCAATGGGGCGTCTCCAACCAGGTACCTCCTTATCCTCTCAAAACCGCCTACATCTGGACCGCTTCCGACCCCGCCTACGCTCTCGTCAACGGTGACGACATCCTCCCCGACCTCGCTCTCGGACGGCTTCCCGCCGCCAACCTCGACGAAGCTCGCGCCATGGTCGACAAAATCCTCGCCTACGAGAGTGAAGGTCTAGGGCTCGATGGCCGCGCCGTTCTCATCGCCGACCAATCCGATGCCGCAGGCGACTTCGAAGGACATGCCGACGAGCTCGCGGGCACGCTTCTCCATGCGCACGACGTCAGCAAGATCTATCTCTCCCAGCTCGGTACCGCCGCCACCCACGACGCCATCCTACAGGCCTTCGACGACGGCTCCTCTCTCATGAGCTTCATCGGACACGGTGGCATGCAGCTCTGGAATCACAACATCCTTCGCGTCGTCGACGTCGCTTCACTCGCTCCCCAGACCCAGCAACCTCTCCTTCTCACCATGAACTGCCTCAACGGCTACTTCCAGTTCCCTCTCTTCGACTCGCTCTCCGAGTCCTTACTCAAGGCCGAAGGCAAAGGCGTCATCGCCGCTTTCTCCCCCAGTGGCCTCAGTCTCGACGGCCCAGCTCATCTCTACCACCGCCTGCTCCTTACCGAGCTCCTTCATGGCGGCCACGCCACTCTCGGCGATGCCATCCTCGCCGCACAAGGCAAATACGTCGACGCCGGCGGACACCTCGAGCTTCTCGAGATCTATCACCTCCTCGGAGATCCCGCCCTGAGACT
>JBOGJF010000581.1:0-2744 GCA_050747785.1 Vicinamibacteria bacterium | reverse complement strand
CTCCATCCCGTACTCCGGCCAGTGTTGCCTGAGCGCCTCTCTCACGTGCTGCCCATTGTCTGCATCAGTGCCGTGGGGCCCCACCCCCACGGCTCGCGCTTTCGTCGGCCCCTGCGGGGCCGGGCTCCCTCCGGTCGCGCAGGCTAGCTCGCTCTTCCTCAGCCTGCCAGTGATCATGCAGGATGGACGAAGTGGTGCCGCCCGTCACGGGTCAGGTTCTGCGGTCGTCGGCCTTTCTTGCGTCGAGTATGGCTTGCACTAAAGCCTCTGGCACGTCTTCGGGCAGTGGGGCGTCGATATCCGAGAAAGCTTCTCTTCCGAGCTCAACGGTCTCGAGGTAGGTGTTCATGTAGGCAACACACGATGGACAAACCGCGAGGTGCTCCACCAACTTGGAGCGCTGGTCTTCGGGTAGTTCTCCTGAAATGTAATCCATCAGGAACTCGATGAACTCTCGACAGGTTATCCTCACCGTGCGTCACCCGTCGGGTTGATGTGACCGCTCGCGTTGGTTTTTTCCAGCAATTGCACGGCGTGACCGTCCGGATCGCGCACCAGAAAGCTCTTGGCGTTCTCGGAATCCTTGCCCGTCAGGTCGATGACACCGGACGAGATGAACCGGTACTTGCCGGTGCGCACTCGCTTCGCCAGGCCCTCGGCGTCTTCGGTCACCATGACCGTCTGCCAGTGCAGGAGGTCATTGGGTTTGACGTCGATGGGCATGGGCCTTCCGTCCCTGGGAGCGATGTACTCCAGAAACTCGACCCCCGGACCCTCGGGAGCCCGCAACGCGGTGATCCGCAAACGGGCGCCGAAAACGTTGTTCAAGTGTTCCTGCTCGTTGCCATAGTTTTCACTCTCCCCGACTACCTCCAGCCCCAGCAGGTCCCGATAGAAGGCGAGGCTGGTTTCTGTGTCTTCGATCACGATGGCGGTATGATCGATGCCCAGGAAGAGGTCTTCCGTCTCTCGGTGCCACTTCGGATTGCCCTTATCCGAGGGGAAGCTCAGGATCTCGAGTGAATGCCCGTCGGGATCCTTGAAATAGAAAGCCGCGATACCGCCCGCCGCCTCGTTCCAATCGGGAAGCGTCTGGGGGCCGGTGGATGCGTGGCGAACCCGGTGGTCGCGAAGGTGCTGGTCGGCACGGTCCATGTCGCTGACGATGATGGCAATGTGCTGGAACCAGCGGTCGATGCTCCGCGAGTCGACCGGAATCGGTCTTCCGGTTGGCGTGAGATACTCGGTCAACTCGATGATCTCGTCACCGAGCTGCATGCGGATCGTTCGCATTCTCAACCCGAAGACGCCTTGGAGGTGCTCGTAATCTGCTCCCCAGACCTCGGACTCCGAGACCTTCCGGAACGAAAGGACGTCAGAATAGAAGGCCGCGGCGCGCTCGGCGTCGGAGACCGTCATCCCCACCGCCGCAACTCCCCGAACGGCCGCACGGCTCTCCTCGGGACTGGCCAGGAGCGCGCCCTGGAGAGAGACGGCTGCCAGAAACAGCGCTAAGGGCAGTATCAGCGAGCGGTTTCTCATCGTTTTTCCACGCCTTATGTATGTTCGATGCCCACGGAGCACATCCGGTTTCAGACTTTCTTGCCGCCCCTAGGCCGGGTTCAAGGCCCCCAGAGACAGGTCGGCGCCGATAGGCGAAGGCGGCGAAGGCGCTGCTCCCATCGTCCGGGCCACCCCTTCACCGGCCTTCCAGGCAGGCATCTTCCCGATACGCTCGAGGGTATGGATGATTCTCTCCGGCCGGCCCCAATCGCTCCAAAGAGCGTTCTCGAGAGTCATGAGTGCAACCCTGCCGCGGGCCCGCTCGAGCAAACGGGACGAGAAGTTCCGGCGGACCATGCCGCGGTAGACCGAATCCATCACTTCGAGCTCGTTGGGCGTATCGACGGCTTCCAAGAGGCTCTCGAAACTCGGCATGATCTCGGGCAGATACCGCCAACCGAGCTGCCACAACGTCTCCGCCTCGACGGCCATGACCATGGTGTTCCAGAGGGCTCCCGTGTCCCGGGCGGCCATCGCCTGCGCGCGGCCCGGTTTTTCCAGGAACGACCGAGCGATCTCGACCGGTCGACCATGGATAGTGCCGAGGCTGCGGCCTGGCGCAACCCAACCGTAGTCGAGCTCGAGTGTGTCCGGGGCTACCCCCAAGAGCACCAACTTGTCGGGATGGGTCGTTGCCGCACCCACCGCGTTCCGGACCGAGTCGAGGAAGTGGGCCTCGGGCGAAACAAAATGGTCCGAGGGGAGAACGACGACGACCGCCTTCGGATCTCGCTTGCGAACGCGTGTGAGGGCGAGGAAGATTCCCGCCGCGGTGTCGTGATTGAACGGTTGAAGCATGAGTCCGCCAGCGTGATCGCCCACTTGTTCGAGCGCCATCCTGCGATGCGAGCGGGCGATGACCGTGACGATGCGCTCGCGGCTCGTGAGCCGCTCCGCTCGATCGAGCGTGTGCTGCAACATCGATCGCGTGCCGACAAACGTGCAGTACTGTTTTGGGCGATGGTAGCCTAGCCACTTTTCCGTAAGCCCGCGCATCCGCTCCCCTTCGCCTGCCGCCAAGACGATCGACCACAGGTTCCCTCGGTCACTCATGGTTTCCTCCCCTCCCAAGCACTGCACAGCCTTTGTTACCGATTGAGATGCCCTTGATGGTCGGGGGTTACGACTTTCGTTGGAGCCGATCCTGAAACCTAACGGCATGGCGAACATCTGTACAGCAC
>JBOGJF010000580.1:0-7828 GCA_050747785.1 Vicinamibacteria bacterium | reverse complement strand
TCGATCCCTTCCTGGTGGGTCAGTTCTCCAACCCTACCGCCCGGGTGAGCGTCGGAAAGCAGATCTCGAGCGACCTGGCCATCAACTACTCGACCGCCTTCGGTGAGACCACGGAATCGATTGTGGTGGTCATCGAGTACACGCCCGAGGGACCGATCACGTACACGATCTCCCGCGATGAAACGGGCGCCCTGGCGGTGGACATGAAGTTTCGAAAGAGCTTCTGATGACGCTACCCACCATCGCGCTGGTCCTGGCGGTTGCGTCGAGCGGTGCGTCGGAGCGCTTCGTCGGGTGGTCTGTGTCGTCGGTGGAGCTCTCACTGACTCGCGGACAGCTGCCGGAAGAAGCGAGAACGCTGGTGGAGGTTCAACCGGGTGACCCGTATGACCCGGCGGCCATCCGTCGGTCCATCAAACAGCTCTTCGCGCTCGGTTCCTTCAGTGACATCAAGGTGGTTGCTTACCCGGTGGGCGACACCGTCTCCCTCACCTTCGAGCTGTATCCGCAGCTCACGGTAGGGAGCGTGTCGGTCGCACCCGAGAGCTCGGCAGAAGCCTTAGCGATGAGCGATCGCATTCTAAAGGTGGTGGCCATCAGCGCCGGGGAATCCTTCGACGCGGCTCGAGTGGAAGCAGCGGAATCGGATGTCGAGACTTTGCTCAAAAGGAGAGGCTATCTGTGGGCCGAGGTCGAAGCGGAGGCGCGCTTCCCCGAAAACGAGGTGCCAGTCCTCCTTCACTGCGTTTCCGGACCGCGAGCGGTTATCCGTTCGCTGGACCTGCAGGGGTTACCGCCGAACGTCGAACAGCACGTCAGGCAGCAGCTGGGGCTCGGACCGGGCGACTCATACGACGCAGATTCCCTCCAAGCCGGCGTCGATCGGGTTCTGGCCGAGTGGAGGGGGAAGGGTTTCTACGAGGCGGCTCTCGATTTCCACTCGTTCCCCGAGCCACCGGACCAGGTGCGGATCGAGTTGACCGCCGCGATCGGCCCGCGGGTCGTGATACGGGTGGTAGGAGCCTCCCTCAACGAGCGAACGATCGACGAGTTGGTGCCAATCCGGGAAGAGGCGAGCGTCTCGGAGGATCTCATCGAGGAGTCGCGGGCCAATTTGGAAGGCTACTTCCGGGAGCGCGGCTATACCTCCGCTCAAGTCGCCGTGGAACGCGAGCGGGCAGGCAATCAGAGACTGACCTTGATCTTCAACGTGCAAACGGGCGCTCGGCTCGAGGTAGCGGTGATTCGCTTCGCGGGGAGCCCGGCGCTCGACTGGTCGGAGGTCCGAACGCTCCTCAAGACTCGGACCCGCGGCGCGTTCCGCTCCGCACCCTTCGTCGCCGAGACGTTGGACAACGATCTGCAAGAGATTCGACGCTACCTCCTTCATCTCGGTTACCACCGTGCCCATGTTTGGTCAGAAGTCCTCGAGTTGGACGATGAGCCCGGGGCCGTCGAGATCGCCATCCATGTCGACGAAGGCCCCCGGGCCTACCTTGAAAGCATCACCGTGGATGGCGCTCACCAGATCACGAGTGGAGAGATACTCTCGAATCTCGACCTGCGAGTCGGCGAGGTATTGGATGCTTCCAAGCTCGTGGCTGCGCGGGAACGAACCCTCGGTCTGTATCGTAATCGAGGCTTCCGCCAAGCCGTGGTCGAGATCGCAACCGAGCTCGACGAAACCGGCGAGCAAGGAAAACTGAGTCTTTTCATCAACGAGGGTACCCAGACCCGGGTCGACCGCATCATCATTGCCGGCTTGGAGCGGACGAAGGAAGAGGCCGTGCGCACCCACATCGCGCTTTCGGCCGACGGCCCCCTCTCCTCGGAACAGTTGGTGGAGACGCGGCAGGGTTTGATTGGCACCGGCCTATTTCGGGATGTGAGAATCGAGGTGCTTCCCGCCGACCCCGTCTCTCGTGCGAGCGACGTTCTGATCCAAGTTGAGGAAGGGCCGAGGACGACCGTGGGATACGGGTTCGGCTACAGCGAGAGGGATCAGGTCAGGGTGGAGGGACAGATCACGCGCCACAATATGCTCGGAACGAACCGTTCCGCGAGCCTCTTCGGCCGCGGCAGCTTCCGCAGCAACCGCCTCATCTTCACGTTTGACCAACCCGATACGTTCGGGTTGAACCTACCCTCGTTCGTCTCGGCGTTTCGGGAGGAGGAGGACCGAACGAGTTTCGATTTCATTCGACTCGGCGCCGGCATGCAGGTCCTGAAGCGAGTCTCCAGAACCCAGACTCTGTTCTTCCGTTACAACTTCGAGCGTACGAAGGTCTTCAATCTGGAACTCGAGCCAGAGGAGGTGGATCGTGAGTTCCGTAACCTCCGGCTCTCCAAGATTGGGGCGTCTTCGATTCAAGACACCCGCGACGACCCGCAGAGTCCCACTCGAGGGCAGTTCCGTGTGCTGGACGTCGAGTGGGCAGCGAAGTTTCTGGGGACTCAAGCGCCCTACGTCAAGGCGTTGGCGCAGCAGTTCTGGTACGTGCCCGTGGGGCGGAGATTGGTCGGTGTGGTCGCCCTTCGCGGCGGTGTCGCGCAATCGTTTCGGGAGGATCGTGACGCCCTGATTCCGATTACCGAGCGTTTCTTCGCGGGTGGCGCGAATACGCTGCGTGGATTCGGACTGGACGAAGCGAGTCCCCAGAGTCCGAGCGGGCAGCCGGTGGGGGGCAACGTCCTAATGCTTGTCAATCTGGAGTTACGTTTCCCGATCCTGGGAAAGCTCGGGGGCGTGGTCTTCTCCGACAATGGAAAAGTGTATCGACGATTGCAGGTCATCGAGCTCCTAAATTGGCATTACAACGTGGGCTTTGGTTTTCGCTACGACACGCCCTTCGGACCGCTACGGGTCGATTACGGTAGGAAGCTGAACCCGGCGCCGGACGAGCCTCAGAGTCGCTTTCACGTGAGCCTGGGACACCCGTTCTGAGGACCACCACCGTGCAAGCCTTACGTCGTCTCGAGAGAACCGGATGGCTGGGGTTCGTCTCGGTGGCGTTTTTTCTCAACGGCGCCGTCTCTCGAGCCGAGATCGTGGATCGCGTCGTCGCGGTCATCGATCGCGATGTCATCACGCTCTCCGAGGCGGAGCAGGCGGCGGAGTTCCTAACCCTGCGTGGACAGGACGCGCTTCCCCTACTGGACGTCGTCGAGCGTCTCATCGAATCGCGTCTCATCGAGCGGGAGGTCGGCCGTTATCCCGAAGAGGCGGTACCCGAGGAACAAGTGGAGGAAGCGCTCGACTCTCTCAGGGCATCCCTTCCTCCGGCCACGGCCTTCGCGGATGCGTTATCCGCGCGCGGCCTGAGCGAAGACGAGCTGGCGGTGCTCATCCGGAGGCAGCTGACGATCCAGCGCTATCTCGAATCCCGGTTCCGACCGCTCGTCTTCGTGACCGACGACGAGGTGCAACACTACTACGACAACGTCCTCTTGCCCGAAGTCACCGCCGCGGGAGAGAACCCGCCACCGCTTGCCGGTGTCGAGAGTGGCATTCGTAGGATTCTCGAGGAAAGGGCCTTCAACGAGCGCATCGAGGAATGGATCGCGCGACTCAAGTCACGATCCCAAATCCGCCGCTACGTTTGGTAGAGATTCAGTGGAAACCCGGCTCGGTGGCGCTCCGCAGAGCCTCGCGGACTGTTTCCAGCCCGAAGGTTTCACCCAGCGGTAGGTCCGAGATGGCCGCGGCGATAGCGGCCGCGAGATCGGCTTGCTCGTAGGGAGGGGGCGCGGCGACGCTCCCGGCTCGCAACCCCGCGAGCACCGATTCCAAGAAAGCCAAGTAGGCCGAAGCCTCCGCCCGGAGACTGTAAGTCTCCTCGACGTGCTCTCTCGCAAAACGGCCCATGGCTTCGCGGAGGTCGGGCCGCTGGGCGAGAAGATCGAGCGTGGCCGCGATCTCCTTGATCTCCGGCGGTCCCAGGTCGATGCGCGCCACGGTGTACTCGGGAAACTCCACGAAGGGGCCGGTGTTCGAGACCAGAACTGGCTTACCCATGCCTAACGTGCGGATGAGCGTACCGGATAGCTCGCCGGTCGAGGGGAAGCGCAGATTCAACACGGCGTCGGACGCCAACATGTACAGGTAGAAACGATCCATAGGCTGCCGCCCGGTCACGAGGATCTTCTTCCCCAGATCCTCGCCGGCGTGATCCTCGATCGGAAAACCCTTCTGGACTTCCCCGACGATCAAGAAACGGGCCTCCGGGCGGTCGCTCGCAAAGAGGCGGAAGCCCTCGACGGCTTGCGCGATGCGCTTGGCCTGGGTTACGAGCCCAAACGTCGAGACCAGAAAGCCATCCTGCGGTAGACCGAGTATCTTGCGCGCCTCGAAGGGGTCATCGGTCGGCAGGGGTGGCGGCGGCGCGTAGTGGTGGGGCGCTTTGCCGATGAACTTCCCGACCGGCATGCTCCCGAACCGCCTGCGAAGCCACCGTTGCATGAAACGTGTGAGAACGAGAACGCCGTAGCTCCGTTCCACGACTCTCTCACACAACGGGAACTTCGAAACCAGGAGGTCACTTCCCAGCGCCTGGGCGATCTGCCTTCCGAGTGCCGCCCCGCGCTCCCCGTAGGCGCGTTTCATTTCCGCGATGTAGAGCTCTACGTTGGCCCGTTCCACGGACAGGCCGAGGAACAGGTGCTGGAGCACGAGGTCGTGCAGCACGACCACCCCGGGAAAGCGTAGCGCGGCGTTGAGCGCATAGCGGTGGTAGGAACTGTTGCCAAGTTGGTAGAGGTTCAGATCGAAGTGTTCTCGCTGGTCGACCTCCTCGAACTCGCTGGCCTGGTGCCATGGCAACATCTCGGTCACCTTGGATGGGGAAGGCGTGTAGCCGTCCACGAACAGATGAACGTCCGCGCCTTCCGCCAGATAGGGGAGGAGCTCTTCGCTGTAGTCCGCGACCCCGGTCCCCATCGGACTCAGCGGGCTCCAGTAGGCGATCTTCATCGAAGGGGAGCGGTGAGCGAGTCGATGACGTGGTCCCAGCCGATCCCGCGCACTCTAGGCTGGCCTTGTTCTCCCATTTCACGAGCCCGCTGGCGGTTGGAGAAGAGGCTTTCCACGGCCGACGCGATGGCCTCGGCCTGCGGATCGACGACGAGGCCGTTCGTCTCGTGATCCACGAACTCGAGCGTACCTCCGGAGTCTTTACAGGTGACGACCGGCTTTCCCGACATGAACGCCTCCACGGTCACGTAGCCGTAGTCCTCGTCCAGGGGTGCATAGAGCACGGCAAAGGCTCCCGCGTAGAGATCGAGAAGCTCGTCCTCCGGCACGAAGCCCTTGAGCACGACGCGATCCCCAAGCCCCAGTCGTTCGATCTGGCGTTCCAGGTTTTCCCGCTGCGGGCCGGTCCCGGCGATGACGAGCTTGGCCTCGCCCACGTGTCGAAAGGCCTCGACCAGTAGGTCGCATCGCTTCAAGGCGTCGAGCCGTCCGGCGAACAAGGCGTAATCGCCGAAGGATCCGCGACGGTAGCGGCCGACGTAGTTCGGGGGAGGGTAGAGCGGCTTGGAATCGATATCGTTGTAACGTTTCAGCCGGGAGGAGACGTTCTGTGAGATCGTGTACACGGAGCGCGACTCACGCAGGGTCTTGTTGTCCATGCGGATGATGGTCTGCCGGATCTCTTGTTCCTCGGGATCGTCGGTGAAACTGCAGTACGGAGTTCCGTAGAGGTCATAGACTTCTCGGTGCTGGTGGAAGAGCCAGGTGAGCTTGACGGGATGCCGCACCAGATAGGACGGGAATTTCGTGGCGATGACCATGTCGATGGGCATGCCGTTGGACTCGGTGATCTCCACCCAGCGCCAGAGGAGCGCCTGCTTGACGAGGTCGTGCACCGGGTACCATTTGAAGGGAATGTTGACGACGTCGACCCCATATCCTCGGGTCTTGAGCTGCGCGCTCAGCTCGCCGACGAGTATCTCCGCCCCCCCGGTGATGAGCGGAGCTTGAACGGCACAAATGCAGATGGTTCGACGCGGCATGAACGTGGGGTTCTACCGTTGGGGCGAGGCGGAGAGCTCCTCCATGCGACGAGCGATATCGTGAAGCTCCTCCCGTGCCTCCCGCAGCATCCCCTCGAGATACAGATGGTTCTGCTCGGCGGTCTCGAAAACGAAGTCGATGCGTTTCACCAGCTCGTGCACGTGACGGATCAGTTCTTGCTGCAGAATCAAATGCCGTTCGTCGATCTCTTCCATTCGCTTGCCGTAGAGCCCCAGCAGGTGGTCGTAGTGACTGGAGATGCGATCGAGCCGCTGGTCGATGTACTCCACGAGCTCGTTGTCGAACCGAACCTGAGCCGAGTTGAGCTCTAGCTGGCGGTCGACGAGAGGACCCCAGGCAAAGCGCAGAACGCGTCGAACGAGCCCCCGGAGGATCCCCGTTGGAGCCTCGAGAACCTTGGAGAGATCCCATAGCTCATTGAGTCGATCGCGGTTCGGGGAGACGGGCATCCCTCGAGGCTTCGCCTGCTCGAGGGACGTCAACGGGCCCTGCTGCTCCGATGCGGGATAAGGGGTCGGCTTCGCCGAAGGCGTCGGCTCCGATCGCGCCCGCTCCCGCACGGCGCGAAGGGAACCGGAGACCTCGTCCTTCAGGGAATCCCGGGATTCACTCACAAAGGATTTCTATCTTAGATGTCGCCTCGAATCAATTAGTAGCGGGGCAGCGAAGGATCGATACGCTCCGACCAGGCTAGAATCCCCCCTTCCAAGTTCCTCACCTTGCGAAATCCCATCTCCATAAGGAACTGCACGGCACGAGCGCTTCGGACGCCGCTCCGGCAATGGACCACGATATCGTCCGCCGAGCTCAGCTGGTTCACGGCCTGAGGGAGCTCCCCCAGCGGGATTAGCTTCGCTTGCTCCAAGTGAGCGATATCCCACTCCTGAGGCTCGCGGACATCCAGGATATACACGTCTTGCTTCTTGTCCATGAGCGCCTTCAGCTCTTCGACGGTGATCGTGGGCACGCCCGACCGCATCGCGGCCACTGGCTCCTGCGCGGGGATGCCGCAGAACTGCTCGTAATCGATGAGCTCTTTGATGGTCGCCCGCTCACCGCAGAGAGCGCAATCGGGATCCTTACGCAGCTTGAGTTCGCGGAAGCGCATCTTGAGGGCGTCGAAGAGCAAGAGCCGTCCAATAAGAGGACTCCCCTCGCCCAAGATGAGCTTGATGACCTCGAGCGCTTGGAGCGTCCCAACGATTCCCGGAAGAACGCCCAAGACCCCACCCTCCGCGCAGCTCGGCACCAGTCCCGGCGGCGGCGGCTCCGGGTAGAGGCACCGGTAGCAAGGCCCTTCCTTGGCGTAGAACACGGAAGCCTGACCCTCGAATCGGAAGATGCTGCCGTAGACGTTCGGTTTTCCCAGCAGGACGCAGGCATCGTTCACGAGATAACGAGTCGGGAAGTTGTCGGTACCGTCGGCCACGATGTCGAAGCTCCTGAACGTATCGAGCGCGTTCTCCGAGCTCAGTCGCTCGTCGAAGGTGTCGATCTGGATGTGGGGGTTGATCCCCGCCAGCCGTTCCCTGGCAACTTCCAGCTTGGGCCGACCCACGTCGGCCGTGGAGTAGGTCACCTGCCGTTGCAGGTTCGAGGCGTCGACGACGTCGAAGTCGACCAAGCCGATCCGCCCGACTCCCGCCGCCGCCAAATAGAGGCCCAGCGGGGCTCCCAGACCGCCCGCGCCGATGAGAAGCACCTGAGCCTTTTTGAGCTTGGCCTGCCCCTCCATCCCCACTTCGGGCATGATGAGGTGGCGGCTGTAGCGCTGCACCTCGTCGTGGCTGAAGC
>JBOGJF010000579.1:0-6584 GCA_050747785.1 Vicinamibacteria bacterium | reverse complement strand
AATCAGCTCGCGCTCGCGGTCTCCAACATGCGAGCCTACGAAGAGATCGCGCTGCTCAGGAAGCATCTCTCCATCGAGAACCATTACCTACGGGGGGAGATGCGCGATGCCGAGTCTCACGTCTTGATCGCCGAGAACGCGGCTCTCATGGGTCGCTTCGCCGCGGCCCTGGCACACGAGCTCAATTCGCCCATTGGAGCCCTCCGCTCGGCACTCGATAGCAGTCGAGTCGTTGCGGAGCGGGACCGGAAGACCACGGAGACTTGCACCGATGCTTCCGATCTGGGCGAGGAACTGAGGCGGACCATGCTCAAGGCGACCGACCGGCTGATGGAGATCGTGTCCCGCATGAAACGGCTCACCAACCTCGACCGGAGCGAGGTGCTCACTGTCGACTTGAACGACCTGGTCCGCGACGTCGTGTGCCTGCTCAAACCGTCGATCCGGAAGGACATCGAGGTCGATCTGGACCTCGGGTCGTTGCCCCTCTTGCAGCTCAAGCCGCAACAAATCAGCGCGCTCCTGCTGGCCGTGCTCCAAAACGCGATCGACGAGTCGAATAGCGCACGGCGGGTCCGCATCTCGACACGCCGGGACGACCGTGCGGTCGAGGTCTTGGTCCAGGATGACGGCCGCGGCCTCTCCCCCGAGGAGCTGGAAAGCATCTTCGAGCCGAGCTTCAAGGTCAAGGGACACCGGATCGTGACCGGGAACTGGAGTTTGTTCAGCGCGCGCCAGATGGCTCGTGCCCATGGGGGCCGCATCGAGATCCGCAGCACCGGGAAGACCGGTACAAGCTTGTACATCCAACTGCCGCTCTCGCTTCGTTCCGAATTCGCCGTCGAATCCGCTACGGCACGGCTCAACAGCTCTTCGGTACCCGAGAGCACCCAGGCAGTGCTTCACTAGGTCAGTTGATTGCAAAGGAGAACGAAATGTCGAGCGCTAGAGTAGCGTTACTGAGCCTCATTAGCACCGCGTGTCTGGCGTTCAGCGCCCAAGGGCAGGATCCGCTAGCCGACTATCCCGAGAACTACAAGGTTCTACTGGAGAACGATCGCGTGCGGGTCCTGGACTTCCAGTTGAAAAAGGGTGCCAAGGAAGCCTTCCATGCGCACCCGACCCACGTCGCCTACGTTCTGACCGGCTTCAAGATTCAATTTACGTTCCCGGACGGTCGCACGGCAATCCGTGAAACAAAAGACGGAGACGTGCTCTTCAGCGAGGCGGTGACGCACTCCTCGGAGAACATCGGGGCGAGCGACGCCCACGGGATTCTCATCGAGATGAAGGGGGCTTCGCATGAAATAACATCCAGCGACGAGCTCCTCACTGCGGTGACCTTCATCACCGGTAAACAAGGAAAGGAAGAAGACCTTCAACCCGAGCTGCTGGCGCTCTCGGCGCCGACCCGCGCCGAGCCGGGCAACGTCACCTATGACCTCTATCAGTCTCCGGAGCGGCCGAACGAGTTCATGCGCTTCGAGGTCTGGCGTGACGCCCAGGCCCTGGAAGCGCACAAAGTGACTCCGCACCTGAAGGCGTCCTTCCAGAAGCGGCAGGAACAGGGGTGGATGACCGAGATCACGCTCTGGAAACGGGTGTCCGAGGACCAGTAACGCCGATTCCGGGAGGAAAGGGAAAACCATGAAAAAAGTGTCGTCGCCACTCCTGCTGGTGATGGTTATTCTTGGTTCGCTACCGAGCGTTTCGCTGACCGCGGCTGAGCCGGCGATTGAAATTGTACGGCTGGATCCGCGTTTCGACGAGATCGTGCCCAGAGACGCGAAGATCGAGAAGCTTGCCGACGGGTTCGCGTGGGTCGAAGGCCCGGCTTGGGACCGCAAGGGCGGTTACCTGCTCTTCTCCGACATCCCGAACAATTCCGTCTTCAAATGGAAGGAAGGAGAAGGAGCGACTCTCTTCCTGAGACCGAGCGGGTACACCGGCGACGAGCCCTTCGCGGGACGAGAGCCAGGCTCGAACGGCCTCACCTTCGATCCCCAAGGCCGTCTGGTGCTCTGCGAGCATGGCGACCGCCGCATCTCGCGCCTCGAGGCCGACGGCAGCAAGACGACGCTGGTCGACCGATATCAGGGGAAGCGCCTGAACAGCCCCAACGACGTCGTGTTCAAGTCCAACGGTGATATGTACTTTACCGATCCGCCTTTCGGCTTGCCGGGGAGTTTCGATGACCCCAGCAAAGAGCTGGACTTTCAAGGGGTCTACCGATTCTCTGCGGATGGCACACTGACCCTATTGACCAAGGCGCTCAAGGCACCCAACGGCATTGCGTTTTCTCCGGATGAGAAGACCCTGTATGTCTCGGACTCTGGAAATCGGGCGTGGATGGCGTTCGATGTGGAGAACGACGGCACGATTGCCAACGGGCGAGTCCTACTCGATGCCCAGGGGCTCGGCGATGAAAAGCCGGGGGTACCGGACGGCCTGAAAGTGGATAGCAAGGGCAATCTCTTCGGAGGTGCGCCCGGCGGTCTGTACGTGATAGCGCCGGACGGTACCCTGCTCGGCAAGCTCGACCTCGGCGTGGCAACCGGCAACTGCGCGTGGGGTGAGGATGGGTCCACCCTCTTTATCACGTCGAACACCGCCATCTATCGAATCCGGCTGAATACGAAAGGGGCCGGACTCTAACTTGGTGCTACTCGGCACCTCCGGGAGCTACGGCGTAGCCATCAGTTCCAGACGGTTGACGACGTCCACCACTCCCGGCACTGCCCGTGTCACGCGCTCGGCAATGCGGCGGTCTTCGTCTGTCCGTACTGCTCCCTCCAGGGTTACTCGCGCATTCTCGACCACCACGTGAATAGGGACGGCCGGCCCCATCGCGTAGTCGGGAAGCGCTTGGTAGAGGGAAACCGCGACGCCGACCCTCAGGCTCTCATCGAGAAAAGCGACATCTGACCCGCCGGCGTCATTGAGACATGGAAACCTTCTTCGCGGAACGGCATCTTAGAACGAGAGAGAGACCATGGACCTCGAGGCGAACCCCAACGCGGAGTGGTTAGAAGCCGACGGTCTTGGGGGGTTCGCATCGGGGACGATCTCCGGCCCCCGTAGCCGCCGCTATCATGCGCTGCTCTTAGCGGCCGTGACGCCTCCCACCGGGCGGGTCGTTCTCGTCAACGGCTTCGACGCCTCGGTTACGACGCCGGCCGGCACGTTCCCGATCTCGTCTCAGCGCTACCAACCCGACGTCACGCACCCTGACGGGGCGAGCCGCATCGAAGCCTTCGAGGCCGATCCCTGGCCGCGATGGACGTATCGTCTCGAAGACGGCACGCGAATCGAGCAAGAGATCGTCGCGCTGCACGAGAACCCGATCGTCCTCGTCTCATGGCGCCTTTCCGGGCGCAAGAAGGGGGTCCGCCTCGAGGTGCGGCCTTTCTTCTCCGGTCGGGATTATCACGCGCTCCACCACGAGAATCCGGGCTTTCGCTTCGAGCCCGAGATTGAAGCAGAACGCATGCGCTGGCAACCCTACCCGGGCTTGCCGGAGATCGCATTCTTGACGAACGGCGTCTATCACCATGAGCCCGTCTGGTACCGGAACTTTCTTTACCAGGAGGAACGAGACCGAGGGCTCGACTCCACCGAAGATCTCGCCGCACCCGGCAAGCTCACGTTCGACCTGTCGCGCGGCGAGGCGATCTGGATCGTCGGCGCCGGGCCGGACGGATTCCTGACCAAGAGCGGGTCCCCCGGAGAACTTGCGAAGAATATCCGCAACCAGGAGCGACGCCGCCGCAAATTCCCGACGCGACTCCATCGAGCGGCGGATGCCTACGTCGTCCGACGTCGGGAAGGGAAGACGATTGTCGCGGGCTATCCCTGGTTCACCGATTGGGGGCGGGATACCTTCATCTCGCTGCGGGGTCTTTCCATCGCCACCGGGAAGCTGGACGAGGCGACGGAGATTCTCGTCGAGTGGGCGGGGGCGGTCTCCGAGGGCATGCTTCCCAACCGATTTCCCGATCATGGCGAGTCCGCGGAGTTCAACTCGGTCGACGCGTCCCTGTGGTACGTGATCGCGGTTCGAGATCTGATGGAGGCCGCCAAGCAAGAGACGCGCGGCAGACCCGGCGTTCGAGACACGAGGAAGCTCCTGGACGCCTGCCAGGCGATCTTGGAGGGTTATCATCGAGGAACGCGGTACGGCATCCGTTCCGACGAAGACGGGCTCTTGCGGGCCGGGGAGCCCGGTGTGCAGCTCACCTGGATGGACGCCAAGGTGGGTGATTGGGTGGTCACGCCGCGTATCGGAAAGCCGGTCGAGGTGCAGGCGCTCTGGTTGAACGCTCTTGCCTTCGGGGCGGAAGAGCTCTCCGGCGAGTGGAACGCTCTGTTCCAGCGCGGCCGAGACGCCTTCGAGTCCCGCTTCTGGAACGAGAGCGGCGGTTATCTCTACGATGTCGTCGACGTAGACCATCAAGCGGGGACAGCCGATGCTTCGTTCCGACCTAATCAGATCTTCGCGGTAGGAGGCCTTCCCATCCCTCTTCTAGAGGGAGTTCGAGCGCGACGCGTTGTCGACGCGGTGGACGAACGCCTTCTCACGCCGCTCGGACTCCGCTCCCTGGCGCCCGGCGAGCCCGGTTACGTCGGGCGCTACCACGGAGGCGTGCTGCAACGCGATGGCGCCTATCATCAGGGAACGGTTTGGCCCTGGCTGATGGGGGCCTTTGTCGAAGCCTGGGTGCGAGCTCGAGGCGGATCGGCAAGCGTCAGGAAAGAAGCGAGAGAGAGATTCCTCGATCCTCTCCTGCAGCAGTTGGAGTCCGCCGGCATCGGCCACCTGCCGGAGATCGCGGACGGAGACGCACCGCATTCTGCGCGCGGTTGTCCCTTTCAGGCTTGGTCCGTTGGGGAGGCCTTGCGGCTCGACCAGGACGTTCTTGCATCGGAAACTCCAGCCGCGCGAAAACCCTCGATGGTCAGGAGAGCCTCCCCTCCCGCGGAGCCTCGTGCCTACGGACCGCAGTAAAGGAGACCCAGATGTCTGCCAACCATTTCGACGTCATCATCATCGGAACCGGAGCCGGCGGAGGCACGCTGGCCCATTCCCTGGCCGACACGGGCAAGCGCATTCTCCTTCTCGAGCGAGGCGGCTACGTTCCGAGGGAAAAAGACAATTGGGACACCCGCGCGGTCGTGAAAGAAGGCAAGTACCACATCAAGGAAGCCTGGCACGACAAGGACGGAAAGGAGTTTCATCCCGGCACGCACTACTTCGTGGGGGGCAACACCAAGTTCTATGGCGCCGCTCTGATTCGGCTGCGCAAGGAGGACTTCGGAGAGGTGAGACACCATGGCGGCGTTTCGCCCGCGTGGCCGATCTCCTATGACGAGCTCGAGCCTTACTACACGAAGGCGGAGCATCTCTATCAAGTGCACGGTCAACGAGGAAGCGATCCCACCGAGCCTCCGGCGAGCGCGCCTTATCGGTATCCGCCGGTGAGCCATGAGCCACGCATTCAGCAGCTCGTCGAGGATCTCGAGCGGGTCGGGCACCGCCCTTTTTTCCTTCCCGTGGGCGTCATGCTGGACGAGAAGAACCCCCAGAAGAGCCCGTGCATTCGCTGCTCCACCTGTGACGGCCACCCCTGTCTCGTGAACGCCAAGGCGGACTCTCAGGTCATCTGTGTGGATCCGGCTCTCGAGTACCCGAACGTCACTCTGCTCACGCACGCCTATGTCTCGCGATTCGAAACCAGCCCGTCGGGCCGCGAGGTAACCAAGGTTCACGTCGAACGAAACGGCGCCCGGGAGACGTACTCGGCCAGTACGGTCGTCGTCTCCTGTGGCGCGATCAATTCCGCGGCGCTGCTCCTCCGCTCCGCGAACGACCAGCATCCGAGAGGTCTCGCCAATGGCTCCGACCAGGTGGGCCGGAATTACATGGCTCACCTGAACTCGGTCATGCTGGCGATTTCCAAATGTGAGAACCCGACGGTCTTTCAAAAGACTCTCGGCATGAATGATTTCTACTTCAAGGGAGAAGACTGGGACCTCCCGATGGGGCACATTTCTTTCGTTGGAAAAACTGACGCCAACGTGCTGGCCGCGGGGGCCCCGTCGATCGTGCCGGGATTCACGCTGGAGCTCATGGCCAAGCATTCCTTGGACTTCTGGCTGACTTCGGAAGATCTGCCTGATCCCAACAACCGGATCACGCTCACCAAGCAAGGCGGTATCCAGCTCAATTACACACCCAATAATCTGGAAGGACACAAGCGCCTCCAAGCCAAGCTCAAGAGCCTCTTGAAGCACATCGATTGCACCGAGGACCTGCTGCACATGCAGGCCTACATCGGGAAGAGAATCCCCATTGCCGGCGTAGCGCATCAAAACGGCACGCTTCGATTCGGGAAGGATCCGAAGAGCTCGGTCTTGGACACGAACTGCAAGGCCCACGATTTGGATAATCTGTACGTCGTGGACGGGAGCTTCTTCCCATCCTGCGGCGCGTCGAACCCGGCCCTGACCATCATGGCCAATGCGTTAAGAGTCGGCGATCACTTGAGGGAACGGTTGTCTTGAGGAGCGGCCCGTCAGGGCCGCCG
>JBOGJF010000578.1:0-2526 GCA_050747785.1 Vicinamibacteria bacterium | reverse complement strand
GTCCTATGAAGCAACTCGAGTGCCAGATATTGCGGCCCAACCCTGCCGGCGCTTTCTCATTGTAACAAAAAACGTTCGCTGATGCGGCGCTCCGTAACCGAAGGAGGGTGTGGCGTAGGAACCGTGTCTTTTTTCCATGAATTGGCTCCAACCGCGTAAGAAAACGCTTGGTGGTTCGGGGGGTTGAGGAAATGGACTAGGTTGCCTTCCGAGCGCCCCGGACTGTCCCGGGACCAATAGGGCTTTCCCCGGGAAGGCTCCCGTTGTATCATTAACAATACACGCCAATAACGGCCGAACCTTGTTGATTTCGTAGATGACGACTCTTGCCAAGGGAACCGGAGCCTCCGGTGTAGCGGTAGCCCGGGCGGGCGAGCTCGAGCTCGTTCCTCTCGCCGAAGTGATCCGCCGCATCGTCGTGGAAGAGAGAAGCGGTGAGCTGCGCTGCACCAGCACCAGCACGGTGAAGACCATCCACTTCGATCGGGGCTTCATCGTTTTTGCTTCCAGCAATCTCAAGAGCGATAGCCTGGGAGAACGCCTCATCTCTTCGGGGCGTATCTCGCCGCACGAGTTTGCGCTGGTGAAGATGCTGACGAAGGGCACTAAACGCTCCTTTCGCCAGGCGCTTTCCCATGCCGGCATCGTGCCCGAAGAAGAGTTGGGACGACACGTCGCGGCTCAGGTGAATCAGATCGTTCTTTCCCTGTTTTCGTGGAAGGTAGGAACGTACCGTTTCGAAGAGGCTCCCTGCACCATCCCGCTCGAGCTCATGGTCAGTCTCTCCGCGCACCGCATCCTGCTCGAAGGTATTCGGCGCATGAGCAGCGGGAAGCTCATTCTCGCCGGCCTCCCGCCCCTCGATACGATGATTCGAGTGGTTCAAGCGCCTCCCTTCTCGCTCGTTTTCGAGAAGTTGAAGCAGGTGGAGAAGTCCGTTCTTCGGATCGCGGATACCCGGATCTCGATTCGCCAAATCCTCACCCGAGCAGGAGACGACAAAGGCAAGGTCCTCCGAGCCTGCTATGCGCTCTATGCGTCGGGTGTTCTGGAATCGGTCAGCGAAGGCGCGCGCCGAACTAAACGGCCGGTTCAGGAGGAGACCGGCACGTTCGTGGTCTCCGAGATTCTTCGGAAGATCACGCCCAAGGAAGACCCGCTAAGTGAAGTGCCAGAGGCCCGGCGCGAGAAAGTCAGGGAAGTGGCCGCCCCGCGATCCCCGATTCCGCCAAGGTCTCGACCTCCCGTGCTACCGCGGCCTGAGGAGACGCCCGCCAAGCTGCCTCTCAAGTCATTCGAAGAGTTCGAAGCCGAGCAGGCCGCGGCCACTGGGGACGACCAGCGCGCGGTTCGAGGGTGGAAAGGGGGCATTTGGGCGCAGGTCTTCTCTGCTATCGTCGCGACCGCGACATCGCTTTGGGCGGCGGTTTCCGCCTCCGTCCGTGCCGCCCAGCTTCTCTGGAACGAGTTGAGAGGGAGCGCCCGCAGAGGCTCGACGGGGGCTGAGGACGTCGAACGGGTGTCGCGATTCCAGGAATCTGGTACCGCGACAGAGACCTTCGAGCCCTCCGAGAGTACCCCATCGTCGTGGCTACCTCATCAGGCGTATCAAGTCGGTCAAGAAGATGCATCGGAAGCTCCGAGCGTCCCGTCCTGGTCGGTGGTGGACGATCCCCAGGATGTCCCCCTTCCAGCGACGGATCCGATGGAGTTCCTCAACCAGCCGGAGAAAGGTCCCGAGATCACGCGCTTGGGTGTTCCCAGATGGTCACTGAGGGATGATCCCGAGGCACCGCCACCGCCCGTAGACACCTATCAAGAAATGGTTCCGGAGCCAACGCCCGTCGCCGGGAACTTCGATCCTCCTTCGTGGTCGTTGCGGGACGATCGAAAGAGCGCCGTCCAAGATCCGCTTCGCGCGCCTGGCAAGACTCACGCGTCAACGCCGAGGCCGCCGCGGGAAGAGATCGTTCTGGGGGTCGAAGACATGGAGCCGGCCGCGTCGGTGGATGAACAGGTGGGCTTCGAGATCGTTCCTGGACTGGAAGACGAAGCGGGACCGACCGCACTACGGCCGCATACGTCCGCTTCGACGGAGTTCGATGACCCCTTTGCCGATCCTCTCTTCGGCCATCCCGATGACCGGCCGCCGTCGACTCAGGAGCTCTTCATCGAGCTCGAACCGGAAGACGACACCGAGTCATCGATGCTGAACGCGATCCCGGTCGAGGACGTTCATGTCGAGGACGAGCCAGATCTCGTCATCGTCATAGAGGAAGACGCGTTCGAGGACCTCCCGGACGTGCCCGAGGATCCAACGCCATCGCCAACGCGCCAACCCCAAACCGTTGCGCCCGCGGCGGAGGCAAAGAAGCCGGCGAAAGTGGCGCCGCCGCCGAAGGCGGAGGAGCCCGCTCCGGTCGAGGCCGCAAAGCCCACCGCGCCCGCGCCACAGAAGAAGTTACCTGGCGCCCCCCGCATCGTCCCCAGTGTCGAGTTGTCTTCGGAGGCGCCTCGATCCAGGCC
>JBOGJF010000577.1:0-3157 GCA_050747785.1 Vicinamibacteria bacterium | reverse complement strand
CATGAGGAAAAGACTAACGGATTTGTCAGGGAGGAACAACAGGAGCGTCCGCTAAGAGCTCCAGTCGGCAAGCTTCTTCAGATCGGTCGCGATGGCCGCTAGATCGCTTCCTCCCAACACGCCCTTTTCGGTCACGACGCTGGTTACGAGCTCCGCCGGAACGGGTTCGAACATCGGGATGAAGGTATCGAGTGGCGCACTCCCACGGTAGAGCTCTTCGATGCGCCCTCTTCCCGGCTGGATCTCTTCGTCATTTGCCAGAAGCTTGTCGGTGGCAGATACAGCGTAGAAAGGGATTCCGGCTCGTGCGGCCGCTAGGGCAGCGGCGTACGAGCCAACCTTGTTCACGACCGCGCCGGAAGGAAGAAGCGAGTCGGCTCCGATCAGAACGAGATCGACTCTTCCCGCCTCTAGAAGCGCGCCGATGGCGGCGTCGGGAAGGAGCGTGACGGACAATCCCGCTCGTGCCAGGCGCTCCGCCACCCCCACGCCCTCGCCGCCCGGGCGAGACTCCGCCACCGCAACGCGCGTGGGTCTTGGTTCTGCGGTCCGGAGGGCATCCAGAACAGTTCCCGATCTCGAGAGCGTCAGTACCGCATGACCCGCCACGAGCCCCGCCGCGTGTTCCGCCGCCGCATCATCATCGGCGGCGGCTCGCTCGATCGACGCGTGCGCCTGGTGCTCGACCGCTTCCGCGGCACGGGACTTCCTGCAAGAATGCATCACACGGTTGAGACGATTCGCGAGCACCGCCATCGAGGGATGCCCCTCGATGAGATGGACTGCGGTATTGGCTAGCGCGTTCCACGCCGGGCCGGGCTCGGCCCTCTCTACGGCAAGAAGCGCGGCCCGATCTCGGAGCACGTCCAAGGCGCGCAGGGAGATGTAGGCCGCGCCGTGCTCGGTGTCCCCACTCACGGAGTTGACTGACGGTGCCACCCGCGCATAAGACGTCCAGAGCTCTGGCACTGTGTTACGGCGAAGCATCTCGGTAGGGGAGACCCACTCTGCTTCCACCGATTCCCGATCCAGCTTGAAATCGCGGCTCCCGCACTCGAAGAGAAAGGGGTGCACGATCCATCGTTTTCGCAGCTCCTCGTCCTCGACGGGGAAGGACTCTCCTTGCCGCACGAGCTCGACGCTGTCACCGAGCCCTGTCTCTTCCGCAATCTCCCGAGTGGCCGCCTGCTCCGGCGAGCCCTCCGCGTAGCCCGCCACCGTGCCCCACTTGCCGCGATAGGAACCGACGGCCTCGCTCCGGCGCAGAAGCAAGACGTCGCCCCGGTTCCGAAGGAAGCACGTCACGACGTGCGTATCTTCCAGTGTCTTCATGGCTCGCGCCGACTACTATACGCCGCTTTTGACTTTGGAATCCGCGACGAACTATCTTCTACGGCATGTCGCTAACCCCTGGTACCAAGCTCGGCCCTTACGAGATCGTGTCTCCCATCGGCGCGGGAGGCATGGGCGGGGTCTACAAGGCGCAAGACACCCGACTCGATCGGACGGTGGCAATCAAGGTGCTGCCCTCGCATCTTGCGGACGACGCCGATCTTAGACAGCGCTTCGAGCGGGAAGCGCGGACGGTTTCCAGCCTGAACCACCCTCATATCTGCACGCTCCACGACATCGGTCGCGAGGGAGACGTGGCCTTCCTGGTGATGGAGCACATCGAAGGGGAGACGCTCGCCGAACGCCTGAAGAAGGGGCCCGTTCCTCTGAATGAAGCTCTCACCTACGCGGTCCAGATAACGGAAGCTCTCGACAAGGCGCACCGCCAGGGCGTCGTGCACCGGGATCTGAAACCTGGGAACGTCATGCTGACCAAGTCGGGGGCCAAGCTCCTGGACTTCGGGCTCGCGAAGCTCGCAGGCACAGTTTCCGGTGCCCCGGACATGTCGACCCTGTCGTCGCTTCCCACCGAACAGAAATCATTGACTGCGGCGGGGACCATTCTGGGAACGTTCCAGTACATGGCACCGGAACAGCTAGAGGGCAGAGAAGCCGACGCGCGCACGGATATCTTCGCGCTGGGTGCTTTGATCTTCGAGATGGTCACCGGAAAAAAAGCATTCGAGGGTAAGAGCCAGGCCAGCTTGATCTCGTCGATCATGTCCTCGGAGCCGGCTTCGGTCTCGACGGTGCAGCCGTTCTCGCCGGCTGCGCTGGATCGCGTCATCCGAACGTGCCTGGCCAAGGATCCCGACAAGCGTTGGCAAAGCGCCGGCGATGTGGCTCGGGAGCTCGAGTGGATCGCGCAGGCGGGCCCGGAAGCTGCGGCCCGTCCCTCTGCGGCGGGTCGTCTGCGAGAGCGTGTCGCCTGGAGTGCCGCCGCGGTGGCGACTCTAGCGGCCATCGTCTTTGCGACACTTTGGGTCTTGCGCGCCCCTGAGCCACCGCGGGTCGTGCGCTTCGATGTGCCTCCGCCCGAAAGGCTGCCCGTTGTGGATTCGCCCAAGCT
The DNA here is from genome assembly GCA_050747785.1 of Vicinamibacteria bacterium. GTDB lineage: Bacteria > Acidobacteriota > Vicinamibacteria > Marinacidobacterales > DATDRI01 > CBDANW01. Next base: position 696 of record JBOGJF010000577.1, on the reverse strand, counting down.
TTCTCCCGACGGCCGCTATCTTGCCTTCAATGGCACCGACGAGCAGGGGATCGCTCAGATCTGGGTCCGGCCTCTCAATGCCTTGCAGGCCGTGCCCCTGTCGGGAACGGAAGGTGCCGGTCGTGCTTTCTGGTCCCCCGACAGCACCCAGCTCGGCTTCTTTTCCGGCGGTAAGCTCAAGAAGATCGCGGTCAGCGGGGGGCCACCGCAGACCATCTGTGACGCCCCGACGGGCGCCGACGGCGCCTGGAGCGAAGGTGGGGTGATTCTCTATGACGGTCAGGGAACCGACCCTATCATGCGGGTCTCTGCCAGTGGGGGGATCGCATCTCCTCAGGTTACTCCTAGTGGGGAGAAGGCGGCGCAGGTGGGTTGGCCCCAGTTTCTTCCCGGCGGCGAAAAGTTTCTCTACGTGGTGTTTGGAGCGAGCTCGGCGGAAGAGGTTCGCATCGGCTCTTTGGACGGAGGCGAGTCCAAGACGGTTCTGGCCGGTTTATCTCGGGTCGAGTACGCCCCGCCCGGCCACTTGCTCTACGTCCGTGAGACCACCCTCGTGGCCCAACCCTTTGACTCGGCCTCGGGAGAAACCACCGGCGAGCCGGTGCCTCTGGCCGAGGAGCTCGGTATCGATAGCGTCGGGCTCGCCCACTTCTCCGCTTCGCGGACCGGCGTCCTTGCCTTCCGAGGCGGCGAGGC
>JBOGJF010000576.1:0-2576 GCA_050747785.1 Vicinamibacteria bacterium | reverse complement strand
CGCGAGGATTTTCTTTCCACCGCCGCACGGAAGTCCCACACTCGAGCCACGTCCTCATCGAAGACGTCAGAGAAGCCGCGTAGTGTTTTGAGATCGAGCGTGGCGGGATCCACTCCCCTTTCGGCGGCTGTGGCCAGGATCTCGCCCACGATGCCGTGCGCGCGCCGGAAGTCGACGCCTCGGTCCACGAGATAGTCGGCGAGCTCGGTAGCGAGTAGATCCGAAGAGAGCGCATTCTTCATGCCTTCCTCGCGGACGGTGAGCGTCGCGATGGTCTCTCGCATGACCGGAAGCGTCCGGGTCAGCGTGTCGATGGCATCGAAGACGGGCTCCTTGTCTTCTTGCAGGTCGCGCTGATAGCCGGTCGGAAGTCCCTTGATGGTTGTAAGAAGCGACATCAGGTTTCCCACGACACGGCCGCTTTTGCCTCGTATCAGCTCCAGCCCGTCGGGGTTCCGCTTCTGCGGCATCAGACTGCTGCCGGTGGCGTAGGCCTCGTCGATCTCCAAAAACCCGAACTCGGCCGTCGACCAGAGAACGAGATCCTCGGCCATGCGGGAAAGCTGGGTTGCCAGGATCGACGCCGCCGCCAGAAACTCCAGCGCGAAGTCGCGCGAGGAGACCGCGTCGATGCTGTTCTCCAAGACGGACTCGAACCCGAGCTCTTTCGCCAGCGCCTCGCGGTCGACGCCCATGGAGTTTCCGGCGAGCGCACCCGCGCCCAACGGAAGCTGGAGGATGCGTGCGCGCGCTTGCGCGAATCGTTCCCGATCTCGATCGAGCGCCCAAAAGTAAGACAGCAAATACTGCGCGAAGACGACCGGCTGGCCGCGACGGGTGTGCGTATAGCCTGGGAGGATTACGTCGCGGGTCTTCTCCGCCCGGTCGAGGAGCGTTTGTTGCAGGCTCCGAATCTCCCCTCGCAGCCGCGAAACCTCCGCGGCCAAGTGGAGACGGAAGCCTGTGACGGAAAGGTCGTTGCGGCTTCGGCCGGCGGGAAGCTTACCCGCGAGCTCAGCGCCCACGGCCTCACCGAGCAGGCGCTCGACGGCAGTGTGGATGTCTTCGTCGGAATCCAGAAAAGGTGCGGGCGTTTCGTTCAGGCGGCGGCCGACCTCATCCGATCCCTTCTCGATGGCGCGACATTCGTCGGAGGTGAGCCGCCCGGCGCGCTCAAGGCCGCGCGCGTAGGCTTGGTTGATGCGGATTTCTTCCGCGCCCAGGCGTCGGTCGAAATCGATCGATCGGCCCAGCCGCTCCAGGGAAGGCGCGGTCTTTTTCCGGAACCGGCCTCCCCAGAGCTTCAATGGAACGATCCTCGGAGGGAGCTCACTCGTCGGACCCGCTGGCAGTGGACGAGGAGGATGTTGCGGCAATGACCGGTGTCGGTCTCGTTGACGAGCGTGCTGAGCCTACTGAGCCAGACGAGCCAACGCCGTTTTTCAATTTCTCCGCCCAGCGCTTCAAGGGAGGGGAAAGTTGTGGGGAGGATTTCGAAGCCAGGTGGCGTATCTTTTGCGGAAGCCCGAAGAGCCGGATGAATCCCCCCGCGTCCGCCTGGCTATACACGTCGTCCTCGCTGAACGTCGCGAAGTCCTCGCGGTAGAGGCTGAAAGGCGACTGCCGGCCCGTCACCCGAACCGATCCCTTGTAGAGCTCGAGCCGGACGCGCCCGGTGACGGTTTCTTGGGTGGAGTTCACGAACGCATCGATCGCCTCGCGGAGCGGCGTGAACCACTGACCGTTGTAGACCAGCTCGGAGTAGCGAAGGGCAACCGTGGCTTTGAAGTGGGAAGTCTCGCGATCGAGGCACATGCTCTCGACGGCTTGATGGGCTTCGTGAAGGATCGTCGCGCCGGGCGTTTCATACACGCCGCGGGACTTCATGCCCACCAACCGGTTCTCGACGAGATCCACCCGACCCACTCCGTGACGGGCGCCGATCTCGTTCAGTTTTTCGAGAAGCCTCACCGGATCGAGAGCATGGCCGTTGACGGACTCGGGGAATCCTCGATGGAACCCGACCTCCACCGTCTCCGGCGTCGAGGGTGCGTCGACGGGACTCTGCGTCATGAGATACATGTCCGCGGGCGGCGTCGCCCACGGGTCTTCCAGAATCCCTCCCTCATGGCTCAGATGCACGAGGTTCGCGTCGCGGCTGTAGAGCTTCTCCTTTGTTTGCGTGACGGGAATGCCGCGCTCCGCCGCGTACTCCAGAGCGTCCTCGCGCGACCGGATGTGCCACTCGCGCCACGGCGCGATGACTTTCAAATGAGGCGCGAGCGCCAAATACGTGAGCTCGAAACGGACCTGATCGTTTCCCTTCCCGGTGCAACCGTGGGCCACCGCGGTGGCACCCTCGCGCTCGGCGATCTCGACCTGGCGCCGGGCGATGACGGGGCGGGCGAGGGACGTTCCCATCAGGTACTTGTCCTCGTAACGCGCGCCCGCGCGCAACGCGTGAAACACGTAGTCGCGCACGAACTCGAGCCTGAGATCTTCCACGAAGGCGAGCGAGGCACCGGTGGCGAGCGCCTTCTGGGCGAGCGCCTGCAGGTCCTCGCCCTGACCGACGT
>JBOGJF010000575.1:0-1749 GCA_050747785.1 Vicinamibacteria bacterium | reverse complement strand
TTTCTCGTCCGGCAACTCGGTCATGCTCTCGAGCTTGAAGGAGAAGTTTTACACTTCCATCCCTGGCATCCGGAAAGCGATCACCAGGCAGCTCCTGGCGAAGGAGCTGTTCCCGAGCGATCCGGAGGGGGTTCGGACGCTCTATCGGGGAGTCGGCCTCGCGGCCGCGGCGTTACCCGTGGGCCTGGGTTTCGTCCTCAGCAAGCTCGGCTGGGTCACGATGAGCCTCCCACCGAGCGCCGGTATCTTCGTCCCCTTCGCCGTGTTTTGTGGCGTTCTGACCTTGATCATCATTCGCTTCTTCGCGAAGGCCATGCCCTCCAAAACCCCGAAAGGAGCGCGCCTCGCCAGATACTGCCTGGGCTTCAAGGAGTTCGTGGAGCGCGTGGAACAAGATCGCATCGAAAGGATGGCAACGAGCGACCCGAGGCTCTTCGAGCGAGTCCTCCCGTACGCCGTCGTGCTCGGCGTCGCCGATGAATGGGCGGAGCGATTCGAAGGTCTTCTGACCCAACCGCCCAACTGGTACGACTCTCCTTCGACGAGCGCCGGCAGCTTCTATCCGCGCGCGATGGTCAGCGACTTGGGTCACAGCATGCACGCGATGGGATCGACGTTCACCTCGAGACCGAGTGGCAGCGGTCGCGGTAGGCCTCATCGCGGCGGGAGCGGTTTTGGTGGAGGCGGCTTCAGCGGTGGCGGTTCCGGCGGAGGTGGTGGAGGGAGCTGGTAGCGCTCTCAGATCACCAACCGCACTTCTGTCCTTGATTGCGCTCTTTCTTCATGTCCCAGCTCTCCAAGAGAGAGTGGCAGCCTTTGAGATCACAAATTGTGCTCTCAAGATCCGGAGCGAGCTCCCCCAAAGGCTCTCGATGATAGAGGAAAATCACCTCGAGGTCATGACGATGTCGGGTTTCGTGGTGGCCACGATCCCGATCAACTCTTCCTGCTCGGCGGCGGGAACCTTGAACTCGTCGAGCGTCTTCTTGAAGTCCGCCACCATGGCGTCCCAGTCCTTCTCGCTGATGTCGAGAGCGACATGGGCGGATTTCATGTCGCGTCCCGAGTACTTGCAGGGGCCTCCTGTCACCTCGCACACGAGCGTGCTGACGTGGACTTTGAGTCCCGGCAGGCGCTCCGGCTTGCGCGCCGCGTTGATGGCCGCGTTGGCATTGAGCGTGGGGTTGACGACCAGTTTCTCGATGAACGAGTCGACGACGGCGGCGATATTGTAGAGGCCGCCCAGCCGGTCATAGAGCGACGGTTTCGACGGGCCTGGAGCTTGTGCGGGGAGAGCGAGACTCAACGAGGCTACTGTGAGACCGGCGAGAAGCGTCGCGGCCGTGAAACTAGATCGAGTCATCATTTTCCTCCTTGCTTGGAAGTCGGCTTCCGCGCCTTGACCGTGATGGAGAAAACCATCTCCCCATGACGTTCAAGGGGCATGATCTTTCGCAGGAAATCCAGGAAGTCCGGAGCGAAGAGCGGATACCGCATGATGTCCGCGAGGCCGAGAGGTCTCCGGTCGACGACGGTGATGTCATCGAATCCGACGTTGAAGAACTTCTTCAAGAGCACTGGCTCCGCCAGCGTCCCGGCCAGTCACCCAGCGAGGGCCGCCGGGCTCTTGAGCACGTCCTCGGGCAGCGCTTGGTCGAGCACAAGGTCGGAGATGGAGACGCGGCCACCGGGCTTGAGGACGCGCAGAGCCTCGGCGAGGACCCTGCTCTTGCGGGTCGACAGGTTCAG
>JBOGJF010000574.1:0-3248 GCA_050747785.1 Vicinamibacteria bacterium | reverse complement strand
GGTCACGCCGAGCTCAACCTGGTGCGGATTGCGAGCAAGCGCCTGGATCCCGAGACACTCACCGGATCCACTCTCTATACGAGCACGGAGCCCTGCATCATGTGTCAGGGAGCCATTTATTGGGCGGGAATCCCTCGTATCGTCTACGGTGTTGCGGGCTCTTCCTTGGCCGCGCTCCAGGGCGCTTCGTGGTACGTCCCTAGCCGCGACAATTACCAGCGGATGAAGGCAGCCATCGAAGTGACCGGGCCGATCCTGGAGGATGTGGGTATGGGGATCCACAAACGGTTTTGGAAGTGAACGTAAGATCTTAGTCGCGCACCATCGACGACGCGACGCGTACCTTGTTGCGAATCGCTCCAATCTTCTCTATTTCACACACGCACTCATCACCATCCTTGAGAAAAACGGGCGGCTTGCGCGAGAAACCCACGCCGAAGGGCGTGCCGGTGGGGATGAGATCGCCCGGGAGGAGCGTCGTCCCTTGTGAAGTGTAAGCGACGATCCTCGGCACGCCGAAGATCAAGTTTTTGGTGTTGGAGTTCTGCATCTCTCGACCGTTGAGGATCGTGCGTACCTGGAGGACGTGCGGGTCAGGAATCTCTTCACGGGTGACGATGTACGGACCCCAGGGGCAAAAGGTGTCGAGCGACTTGCCGCGGTCCCACTGCTTGGCGTTCGCGAACTGTAGGTCGCGCGCCGAGACGTCGTTCACGACGGTGTAGCCGAAGACGTAGTCCATGCCTCGCGACTCGCTGATGTCGCGGCCGCGCTTGCCGATGACGATGCCCAGCTCCACTTCGTAGTCCACCTTCTTGGTGAGCGACGGGGACCACGACAGGTCGTCGAAGGGTCCGGTCACGGAGTTGGGGAACTTGGAGAAGAGGACCGGCTCTTCGGGCACCGGCAGGTTCGCTTCCCGGCAGTGATCGATGTAGTTGAGCCCCACGGCCACGATCTTGGACGGGGCAAGAATCGGGGCTGCGAGCTTAACGTCCAATAGCTGGTAACGGCTGGCTCCGGTCGATTCCAGGGCTTCACGGACCCGATCGAGGATGGACTCCCCTGCCTCCACGATGAGCGCCAGGTCCCCCCGCTGGCCGACCGGGAGGCCGGCTGCCGCGAGATCCACGACGTGGTCTCCGTCGAGCACGCCCGGACGCGTCCTACCTTCATGAACAAAAGTCAAGAGCTTCAAGCATCACCTCGCCAAAATGGCCGCGCTATTCTGCGGGAGACGAGCCTCGGAGTTCAACAGTCGCAAGCTGCGAGCCTTACAGCGGTCGCGTAGACGGTAGGGGCGAAACGGGCGATCGCGGGGAGAGAGCGTGGTGGCGCTACTGGGAGAGAAACGCTTAAGTCTACTTGGCTGACCTTGTTTCTTCTTCCTCGCCCTCCGCGGCTTCCTGACTCATCTCGCCTTCGAGCTGCCAGGGCAGTGGCTGTGGTCCGGGAACGATGCCAGCGATATCTGGATCCGCACCACCCATAAGCTGGGGCTTTTCCTTATCCTGTCTGCGCTGAGCTCGTTTCTCGCTCTTGTTGCGCTGGCGTTCCTGACGCGCCAGTTCCTTCTGCCGCTTGAGAAACGTTTGTCGGCTACGGTTCGACATGGATTCCACCTCCTTGTTGCGTTTGAGGGTGTGGTCTCACCCAGAATGGAAGCCAGACCCTCCCTCGACTGGGCTGGCTCGAACACCTGACGAGGGGTCTACCGAGAGTAAAACAGCAATGCCGGCTGGCGCGCCCCGTGGCGCGACACGACGTATTCTAGTGCAACGACCTGGGAAGGTGCAAGCTGCCGGATGAAACAGGGGGGCTTCAGACCTTATCGTGTTGATAGTAAATGGCTTGCTCCCATATCAAGCCTATTCCAGAAGGCCCGAAGGAAGCCGCGGCGACGCGATGAGCGTTTCGAACTCCTCCCACCGCTTTTCGGGATGGTCCTCGGTGCCGCCGCGCCGCTCGATGTAGCGACGGACCATATCCTTCCCCAGGTTGTAGTTGATGACGTAGCTCCGATACTGATCGTAGAAACGAATGGTCTGCTGGGCCCGAGCGAGGGTCTTGACGTCGTATCGGACCAGCCACGCGGCGGTTTCCGCCGCGTCCATTTCGCCGTTCAAGTAGCGTCTCGCAGCCTCGTTTCCTGCGTAGGAGAGCTCGGACGTCACTTCCTGGACCTCGTAGTAGCGCTCTACCTGAGACACGTCGAGACCGGCTAGCGGGAACAACACGTCCCGTTCGAAGACGACCCGCTCATCTCCCGGGAATGCTACATCGATGCCGTAGTTCGCAGATCCCTCCGCAATGAGTTGCATCGGGCTGAACAAAGGTTGGACCGTGAACTCCACCCAGCCGCGATCGCGGGCCAGATGCTCTTCCCGAACGACGTTGTAGACGTGGTGACCCGGGTAGCCCTCGTGACAGGCAAGGTCGACGGCACGGTCGATGGCAATGGGCAGATCGGTATTGACTTGGATCAAACTATGGTAATTCCCTCCGTACCAGTTGTAGCCGGACCAGCTCTTGTCGGTGACGTACTCGATCCGGAAGCTCTCTTCTTCAGGAAGCTCGATATGAGGCTTGGTGCGGACGCGGCACTCCTCGAGCGCGGTCTCGAATACCTCGTCCAACCGGTCGGGGGGAATGAGGAACTTTTTCTGAAACGATTCGTAGCGGTCCACGAGGGGGCCCGTTCCCGGCAGAAGTTTCTCTAGCCGCTCCAGTGTCTCTTGAAAATGTGACTCCGGGTACGTCGGCGCCGTCGCATCGTATAGGGCTCGAGACTCCTCATCGAAGCTGAGGCGCTTTCCTTCCAGCATGTCGGCACGGGAGACAAGAGACTCGAGCTGGAGAATCAGGAAACGGTGCCGGAGACGAACCAACTCTTCTTGTTGGGAAGCGTCGATGGCCCGTAGATCGGCGAGAACGGCGCCCGCCCTCTGCTGGATCGACGGAAGGTCGGTAAGCTCTTTTTCGGCAGCGGCCTTCAGTTCCTCCGGACCGAAATAGCTGTCTACGTAGTCTGGGTCGTGCGGTCCCATGGCAAGGACGAGTTTCACGTAGTCTTCCGCGGCTCGATTCATCGCTTCCATTGTATGAGATGGCTCCGCCGGCCGCTCGCCACCGGTAGAGCAAGCCGCAACCAGCCCGATCAAGAGAAGCGGGAAACCGCCTCGCGTCATTGGCATCATGGACTCACTCCCGATGCCGCACTTCCCGTTGTACAATGGAAGCCCATGCAT